>NZ_BJXJ01000020.1 GCF_007990935.1 Vibrio sagamiensis NBRC 104589 | reverse complement strand
TTATCGCGGAATACTGCCGTAAAAAATAGTGACTGTTTTCCAGTGAAAATTTAAGAGAGGCGCTCGCTTCATCAGAGCGCCTTTTTTGTATCGGTGGAATATATTGCTCCATTCTACCACCCAAATTGTCCCAAAGGCCGAAGTTGGTCTTGCCGATTGTCCCAAAGAATCGTGATAACTATTTTGTCGTCAAATTTCATCACTAACTCATTGATAGTATGAACTAATCAAGAAAAAATTACTATAAGATTCAACTTGAACGCGAACGCCTTTGTTTTGAATACTCGTCCTTTGAACCAGTACAGCTAGTGAAATTAACTCAAATTGTCCCATAGATTGAACCTGTTCTTACCCTCTCATAATCCTTCGATTTATCATTCGTAGGAATCAAGATAATAATACTCCGCTACTAAGTACATTCGAAGATCAAAATGAATATAAGAAACTTCATTATGTCTATGGTTATAAACATAATTAAATATTTATTTTTGGTAAAGTTGCATTATTTATAAATTAATAAAAGGTTTATTATGTCTTCTAGTCCTAATTATCCCTTTCCTAGTCGAACTTCCATGTATTGGGAAACTTGCCATGTTACCTACGATCAAGCTGTTGAAATGTTTAATGGCCAAACTGCAACACTGAAAGCAATGGGTCACAATCCTATACTTTCATCAAATAAACTGATTCGAACTGAGTATCCTTCAAGATATGAAGCACAACGTAAGTATTCAGATGAAACTATTAAAAAATCTAAGGTATTTGAAGAAAACCTCATAAAATCGAAGGATTCAGGCAGTAAAGGGGCACAAACTCTTATTGATAAAATAAATAATGAAATGACTCCTAGTACAGAGGACGTAAAGAATGAACAAAAACCTCAGGTAAAAAAAGTGGGTGATGGAGCGGAAACATACACTGATGAAAGAATTCCTATTATGAAAAAGATATTATCAGAGAACAATATAGTCATAAGGAAAGATTGGGATGCAAAATCAGCCAAAAGTCCATTAAGTCCTGATTGGGACTTTGATTCTATTGTTTTACATCACGCAGGTAATTCTTTCGGTTGTTCTAACAATATTGCAGATATTCAAAATGAACATTTAGAAAAGTATGATGATATTGGTTATCACTATGCAATAAATTGTGATGGTCAAATATTTGAGGGACGTCCTTTAATTTTCAAAGGAACTCATGTAGCCAGAGCAAATACAAAAAAGATTGGAATAGTAATGATTGGTGACTTTTCTACCAGAGGTGAAGCTGAATTAAAAATTAACAACATTAGTACATGGATTGATCAACTTGACTTTGATGAAGTTGGCGAGGTACCTGTAACAATACATAAATCACTAATATCATTAATTACTAGTATTTTAAATTACTTCCCTGATATAAAATATTTAGGTGGGCATCGTGAATATGCTGAGGTCTTAGGACAAGAAAGAACATGCCCAGGGCAATTTGGTATTGATGAAGTAAATAAATTACGTAGTAATTTTTCTCTGAGTGCACCGGAATGATAAAAAAAATAATAATTTTTCTTGTTTTATTAAGTAACTGCTATCTTTGGATTGGATTTTATGAAGATCCTGAATTTTTCTCAATAAGCCCTTTTATTAAATTAAGGCCATGCACTAAATTTTATTTTAGCTCTCCTTTAGGAATGCAAGATTACGGCGATAAAAATTTAACGGAAAACGAAGAGTTTGAAGAATTTATGTTTGAACAATACTTTGGCACTAATGGTATACAATCCAAGCCATTTTCTTTTAAATTTTGTGCTATGAAAAAGGTAATCAATTAAAGGTGTGTTAAGTGCGGCCAGATGGCCGCTTTATTTACTGATATGTCACAAGAGTATTGGCCAAAAGTGTCCCAAATGTCAAAGTTGGTTTTAACAATTACCCCAATCTGCCCCAAAGCTCCACCCTCTTATAATCCTTCGACTTATTATGCAGAGGTATCAAGGCTAAGCAACATAATGCAATCTAACACCTCTTATTTATCACTAACCTATTGATTAACTGTTGAATCAGGTGAAGAAAGGCGGCATTATTCGTCCTCTAAATGCGGATAATCGCCGTATAAAAAGTGTTATGTTCTTTGGGCTCGGAGGGGATATGGAAACAGTTAAAATGCAAGATTTGGGGTTTTCTACTTCAGATGCAGAATATCCTGAAATCCATCAAGAAGATGGCGATTTAAGAGCTGAGTTTAAAGATTGGCAGGAAAAAACTGTAAAACTATATTTTGTCGATCACGTCGCATGCAAGTGGCAGATGATATTTGATTTACTAGAGGGAGAGCAAGACGACAGCTGCTATGAAATATGCTCATCTCTTTGGCTCAAGCAACATGTCCAGTCAGAAATAATCAATAGCGACGAATGTTACAAGCACTTTCGGCTTAACTTTAATGAGTTAGGACAACTTGATGTAATTGCTCTTAACATTGTAGTACAAACATAACAAGCAATTTAAGAGTGGTTCGCAACACTTGGCATTTTTGCTATGCGTTGCGTTTAGTATTTAAGGTGGTACGGGGTAGTCTCAGTATTATGTTGCTCACACCTTAACAGGGCGTTATATACATTGATACAATTTTGCATCAGAGGAAGTAGATGAAAATAGTACAGTATTTGGTACAAGACTTATTGGAAAGTAACTACGACTCGCGTATGACAGAAAACGTTGCACAGGATTTCTATTCCTATGTGTATAGTCATACGAACTTCTTAGAAAAGTTTGATCCAACCTCTGCTAAAAAGGAACTGAATTATTTGTTAGCTGTAGAGGATGAATCAGGGAATATATTAGGTTTTCGCTACTTTTACTGGGAGAAGCCAATGAGTCGAATTCACTTTTTTGCAGTGGTGATGGATCAGTCAATAAGGCGTCAAGGATATGCGGTAAAAACTCTCTTGGAAGGTGTGGCTATTGGAAATAAACTCGGTATTAATCGCTTTTATTTCACCATTAACTCTGAAAGTTCTCCTGAACGTGATGGATTAGTCGCTGGTTACAAGCGCGTATGTACGGAACTATTTAGCAAAGGAAATCAATTTGAGGTTATGTATCTCGATAAAGGGTTTGTTCTAAAATAATGCATATAACAATCTGTTTAAGAGTGATTCGCAACGCGTGGTATTTGTACCACGCGTTTTTTTAAGCAAACAAGTTGAGATTACAACTCAGCGTTACGCATCACTCTCAGTACTTAAGCTCAATTTTCACCATTAAGCGGCTTGCCAGTGGTGGTGGCCATATGGCCCGAAAAATTTTCATTTCGCGAGATGTACCCGCGTTTGCAACACTTGAGGAGCCAGAGGTACCTAAAGACCAAAAGCATTCCTATGTATGGATAAGCAAGCCTTCGATGGTCTATCATTTATATCTTTGGGTAGTGAAACCATCTTCCCTTCCAAATCAGAATAAACACTGCTTTTTAGCTCATCAGCAATCAAAACTGTGTATGTCTCTTCGTCAATCGCTAATAGGTCCAGATCCCATAAAGTATGTATATCAGCTCGCAATAGAATGCCATTGGTAACATGGTTTGAATCAGCACCGTTATATGGCGTTATATGAGCTGCCTCCAGAACACCTTCAATGCTTGTTCCAGTAATAGCACAACAAGAGTTATAAGCTCTCAACAATGAACGTCTGAAAGCTGCTTGCCCGCGTCTTGCGACTATCTGTCGATAAGTTCGTTCGCGCCCATCTTGTTCATTTCTCGGATCATATTGGTTATTTACACTTCGTGAATCAGCGATCTCATCAAGAGCTACATCTTGATGACGTTTATACGTGAGGGTTTTTATACTTTGAATAGAAAAAACTCCATCCTTCCAAGACGCAACTCGACCAATACCTACGACCTTATAAGTTACAGGTTGTGGCTTTTGAGTTTCCTGAATGCAAACCACAACTGGAATATTGTTAAGCTTGCAGTAATTTAAACCTTGGTTGGTTGCATAATTATCGGCTTTAGTATTTGGTTCACCTTCCTGGTAATACTTATAGCTCCAATTCCCATCGTCGTCATAAACAGGTAATTCATCGGCATATGGGCTACTGAGCGTTTGCTTTACTGACAATGCAAAGGGCATATCTTTGGGCTTATATATACCTTTCGCAGTTGAGCAAATCATGAAGTCAGATTGATTTAAATCTTTCCAAGGTATAATTTCCCCCTGTTTCTGAATTGCCCACTGAAGACGTTTTAAGTGCCACTCCTCCAGGCTCTTAAAAAAGTAATTTTTATAAATCAAATTTAGGTTAGAAAGGCACACCTTAACTTTGGATGTATGCTTTTCAAAAATCAGTACTTCTTTGTCAATTTCGAATTTCAGAGGAAATAACTCTGCAATGATCGCACTCAGGTTTATTTGATACCTAGATGAGTCTTTGCGCGTAACATTAGCGCTTATCAACTTACCGTTGACTTCCAACTCGATAACCTGCCTTTTCACTGTTGTATCGATGCCAAAAAACTCATGGAGTTCGCTAGGAAGCCCACTATTTTTTTCACTAACGAGTGTTTTATCTGCTCGCTTAGCAAACATAGATTCACTTAACGGATACCAACTTGTCCCAACAGTCTTACAGCCCATTCTATCTCTCTGATTTTAAAGTAATGAATTGCCGTAAAAATACATGATATTCTTCTAGGTTCCTATAAGTTCTGACCAACATTTATCAAAACTCACAGCTTAAGATATTGGAACTTAATACCTATATCGGCCCACACGGTACGCGCTAGCTTTCTTAAGACGCTGTAAAGTTGTTGCCCCTAAAACTGGAGCACCGCGCACCGTCGCTGGAAGTGGTCGCCCTTGCGTTGTAGAAATTGAATTGGTTCAGACAGGGATAGGTTCGGCCGAAGGTTAATTGAAAAGATTGATGTACACCTGTTGATCTATCTAGGCACATAAATCCCTTTTTAACAGTTCGTTTCTGTGATAACTGTTGAGTGCGCGGAGATAACCTGCCAGTTACCTTCACGCCTTGTCCAAACACGAGAGAAGGCAAACTTACCGTTTGCTAAAGCCCCATCATAACTGCCCTTAATTTCCGCGTTTACGTAAACCAAAACGACATTCTTCTGAGGGACGACTTGAAAATCATGGTATCGAATCGACTTAATAACTAGTAAGCCTGAACTATGCAGTGCTATATCTTCTTGTTTGGAAGTTCGATGACCAAGGTGATTAATAAATATCAAATCATCAGACAATAAGTCTTTAAAGGCAATTACATCTGAATTGAGCATTGCAGTTTTTAACTTCTCTTCTGCTTCAATTATTTCTTTAACTGCATGACTTTCCATACTATCAACTACCTCATATCAGATAGTGCTTTCTATACAATTTTTAGCGGTTTTTCATACTCTCATTATGCAACCTTTATAATTGTATTTCAATTTAAAAACAGAGGGTTAATTCATGGTGGTGGATATTAGATTACAAAATGGCGCACAGTTTTACAAAGGTTACAATGTTTCTCCCTAGGATAACTACAGGTAAAGCATACTTTTGGACAAAAGGTTGTCAGCGACATTACTAAATAAGAATTTAACTTATTGATAGAAATGTAGAAAATAAATACTTTACTAAGAAGAAAATAATGTGCTGACTGGGCAACTGTTTTTTACGTTTAAGCTACTATTTTTATTTTTAAAACACCCAACTAAAAAAACCGTCTGAATGCTTTTCGCTAATTTCGTTTGCATACAGTTTGTGTAAACTTTGAAAAAACTCATATTCTTTTTGATATATTAACTGCTCTGACTCAGCCATAATTAAACTTTGCTGCTTCGTTGGTTCAAATATTTTTTCCATTTTATCCATAAGCCTGAATTTATTGGCATCATCAGTTAAATCTATAGAAACCATTTCTCGCATTAATGGGATTAGCTTATTAGGGTCTATCTCTTTTGTATTTTCTTTCGCTTTCTTCGTTCTTTCAGAATAGATAACATTGATCTCGGTTGCGCGTTTTTCTGCTAATTTAACAAACTCTGGGTATGTACCTGTTGCTAAAGCAAGCTCTTCATATTTATAAAACAAATCTGCTCTACATTTTTCCACTGTCGTTTTAAGCCCTTGAATCTTCTTTTTTAATTCATTGTTTGCTTTGAAAATTGACAGTGGAATTGCTTCATAATCTCGGCCTAATTTACTGCTAGGTGTCATAGACATATGCACTAACTCATTAAACACAAGCTGATAAGAACCAGATAACTCTTCATGTTTTAGAAAAAGCTCATTGTGTGAAGATGAACAGGAACCTTGTAAATCTCTCATAGGCCTATAGTAGTCTTTTATAAGTTCTTTTTGAATGCCTTGATCTTTCTTATAGCTTTCAAGAACTCCTGCGAAAAGAAACGACCCTAAGAATATTGGAATTACAGCGATTAACAATTGACTAGAAAATGGTGGTGTTCCGTTACTCACAAACTCTCCTTAAAATATAACATTATTATAAAAGTCAGGCTCGATTTTTCTAACTGCTCAACTTTCGCTTAATTTATCATAAGCCAATAAAAATTAAAGAAAATATATCGAGATTTTTACTCTATCCTCATATAAAGTGCGCCTGCCTATTAGCAGGTCTTTAGACATTTATTGGTTAGGGGACAAACCTAATTTGGTTCATTTTGGATTATATTTTTTATCTCGAAGGTGTGACTATTCGATCTTGTATAAAAGCCACATGTGAATAGATACTCAAAAGGCAGGGTATCTGCCCTGCCTTTCTCATTACTTATACCAACCGTCAGCGAGCACTTCTGCTTGCTCTAAAACCAGCTTGATGGCTTCTTCAGCTTCATCTGGTGGATACTTCCAGCGGCGCAATAGCCGGCGTACTAAATTACGCATGCGGGCCCGAACGCTTTCTCGCTTTTGCCAATCAACGGTGGCTGATTTGCGCAGTTGTATGGTTAATTCAATGGCCAATTGACGAAGGTTATCATCACCTAACACTCGTACCGATGCTTCATTCGCAACCAATGCTCGATAAAAAGCGATTTCATCCGCTGACAGGTTCAGCCCTGCCGCCATCTCAGCGTCAGCAGCCATCTCTTTAGCCCATTTAATTAACTCTTCAATGACCTGTGCAGTTTCGATGCTACGGTTATGGTATTTGTTTAGCGTCGTTAGAATGCGATCTGAGTATTTCTTTTCCTGCACCACATCATTTTTCATTCGTGCTTTGACTTCATCGCGCAAGAGCTTTTCAAGCAATTCTACCGCAAGGTTTTTCTCTTTTAGGTTCTTTACATCTTCTAAGAACTCGTCAGAAAGCAATCCGATATTCGGTTTATCTAACCCCACCATCGAGAAAATGTCATCCACACCATCAGCAATAATGGCATTATCTAAAATTTGCTTTAACGCACTGTTACGCTGTTCATCAGTGCGTTTTTTATCAACCGTTGAGTGCTTAACAAACGCCGTCTTAATCGCAGAATAAAAGGCTATCTCATTTTTATAGCCTTGGGTTTCATCCATGGTATTACACAGCGAATAGGCTTTCGTCATTGCGGCCATCACATCTAGGAAACGACGCTTGCCATCGCGCACTTCCTTGCCATTGCTATCGATATGTGACAAACCTGATAAATGATTTACCGCGCCCGGCAGCAAACGTAAAGCCTCGGTTTCAAAGTTAGGACGGTAGTTAAATACCTTGTCATCAACTGGCGTAGCAAACATCCCGCGAACAATATCAATCTTTTCCATCAAGACAGCGAAAGCTTCAGCAGTATCAACGGTTGGTTGCCCTTTACCATGGCTGTTTGTGTACGTTTTCAGGGCGTTTTTAAGTTCACTGGCGATGCCAATATAATCGACAACGAGACCGCCGGGTTTATCTTTAAAGACACGGTTAACACGAGCAATGGCCTGCATGAGGTTATGCCCTTTCATTGGCTTGTCGATGTACATGGTATGGCAGCATGGGGCATCAAAGCCGGTTAACCACATATCTCGTACAATCACTAACTTCAGATCATCATTGGTGTCTTTATAGCGTTTTTCAAATAGCTTTTTTGTTTTTTTATCATGAATATGAGGCTGCATTTTTTCTTTATCAGAAGCAGAGCCAGTCATGACAATTTTAATAGCACCCTGATTAGGATCATCGCTGTGCCATTCAGGTTTGATCGCTACAATCGCGTTATATAAATCGACACATATTTCGCGACTCATTGCAACAATCATCGCTTTACCAGGAAACGTTTCAGTACGAGTGGTAAGATGTGCCACCAAGTCTTGAGCAACCTGTTTGATACGAGGCTCTGCACCAACGAGCTTTTCGAGCGTTGCCCATTGCGACTTAATTTTTTCACGCGTTTCTGTTTCATCTTCCTCGCTGATCTCATCGTCAATTTGATCGTTAAGGTTTTCAATTTCAGCTTGGTTGATATCAAGCTTTGCTAGGCGCGATTCATAATAAATGGGAACCGTAGCACCATCATCGACAGCATCTTGAATATCGTATATAGAGACATATTCACCAAACACACCACGCGTGTCTTTGTCATCAACGGCAATGGGTGTACCCGTAAAGCCAATGAAAGACGCATTAGGCAGTGCATCACGCATGTATTTCGAATACCCAAACACATACTTAGAATCTATCACATTATTATCATCATCTTTGATTGATACTAACTTGGATTTGTTACCATATTGACTGCGGTGCGCTTCATCCGATACCACCACGATATTGACTCGCTCAGATAAAACGGGATGCTCTGTTTCATCTGCCAATAACGCAAATTTTTGAATCGTGGTGAAGATGATGCCGCCTGATTGACGGTTGAGTAGCAAATCCCTCAATTCCTCACGATCATCTGCTTGCTGAGGAATTTGCTTTAGCGTCTCGTTCGCCATACTGAAGGTATTGTAAAGTTGGCCATCTAAGTCATTTCGGTCGGTAACCACAACGATGGTTGGATTATTCATCGCGGGTTGCTGCAATAACTTACTGGCATAACAAACCATAGAGATACTTTTGCCGCTGCCTTGAGTATGCCAAACCACACCAGCTTTACCGCTACCGGATTTGATGTTTTCTAAACTCTTCGTTGCTTGAACTTGATACTTCCCAACACTTTCAGCCACCATTGGTAAATCATCACCCCCCTGTTTTGCTTTAACGGTCGCTTCTACCGCAGCACGAACAGCATGAAACTGGTGATAACCTGCAATTTTTTTAATAATTTTGTCATGGTCGGTTTCAAACAAGATGAAATAGCGAATGTAATCTAAAAGCAAATCCGGTCTAAAAAACCCGCGTACTATGGTTTCTAACTGAAACTTTAGCAGTGGTTTATCATCTTCATCTGTAACGGTTTTCCACGGTAAAAATCGTTCTTGATTTGCCGTTAATGAACCCACTTTGGCAGTGAAACCATCACTAATCACTAAGGCTTCATTAAATACAAATAGATCCGATATTTCTTCTTTGTAGGTTTGAAGCTGGTTATAAGCATTCCAAATATCAGAATGCGTCTTGGCTGGATTTTTTAGCTCGATAACCGCAATAGGCAAACCATTAATGAACACCACGATATCCGGGCGACGGTTGCCCTTTTTACCTGTAATAGTGAACTGATTGACAACCAGAAACTCGTTGTTATTTGGATTGGTAAAGTCCATTAAACGCGCATGAGTGTGCTTGGTCTTCGTTTCTAACTGACCAGTTTCCCCGTCTTCATACACGGGGTACTCAACAGGCACACCTTCAATCAGGTATTTATGGAAAACTCGGTTGCTTTTAATCAGAACTGGCGTATCCGGTGTACTCACCGTGCTCACCACCACAGCCAAGCTTTCTTGTGGTAGCTCAGGGTTCAGTACTTCTAAACGCTCCAGTAAGCGTTGTTTCAGCACGACTTGGTGATAATCGTCACGTTCAGGTGTATCACCGTCAGGGGCGATATCGTAACCATTTTTATAGAGGTAACCTTGGTCTACGAACCAATCAAGACAGAGCTGTTCTAGTTGGTGTTCTGTAATCATGACCACTATCTCCCTTATTATTGATTCCAAGCACGATGAATCAAGCAACCATAAACAGACCGAGCAGTACATTTTTGCTCAGGATGCGCCTTAAGCGTTTCTATGGTCATTGCTAATTGGGTTGCCATTAGACAGCCTCAGCCTCTTGTTTGCTTGTCTCTAAATCAGGTAGCCATGGGATTGGCTCAACCAATGGTTTGCTTATCTCTAACTCGATTTCGCCGGAAAGCAATTTAGGAAGTAGCGTATCACGAAGCTTTTCGAGGTTTTGATTCTGTTTTACCAAGCTAAAGTTTTGGGCAATGATTGCGCTAACTTTTTCATTGAATTTGATCAACAGTTCTTCGGAAGGAAGAGCTACTGTCAGACGCTTCAGATCCTTAACTGTTACATGACCTAATCCAGTTGTTTGCTTATCCCTAGCAATCTCGGCAAATACTGGACGCATAAATTTCAGCAAGCACAGAACATAGTCGCGACTTAAAACTGATTTCGGAACCACCTTGAATATATGCTGGTTAAGCCAAGCTTCACCAAGTGCCCAAACAAATGTATCGATTGAAGTATCAGGGTTACCTGACCAAGAAAACAACATGTCGTTATCTTCGAGTCGATACTTAGCGGGCATATCTACTTTAGAAAAGCCCGTCTTTTGTGTGATGCCTGCTTTCAGCTCAGCGATTTTAACTATAGGAAGACCGATTCCTTCGTTGTTAGGTTCGAACTTTTTATATGCTGCGCCATTTATATATTCGGCAATGTCATATAAAGGGGTTTCAACCCACCCTTCAGGAATCAAACCCTGTTCAGACTCAACGAGCTTTTCTGGGAATAGCGAGGCAGTAGCCGCATCCATACCCTCTGGTTGCTCGCCATTCATCTTGGCTTTCACAGGATCAAAGTCGACAAACCATGACTTGAAGATGGCTTGTGCCATTTGTTCTAGGGTTTGGTTAGTTTGTTGATTGACAGTAATCTTCCGATCTAGTTTTTTTAGAACTCCAGCAATTTCTTTTTGAATGGTAAGTGGAGGTAGATTAAGTTCAAACTTTGAGCAGTCAGGTACTCGAATATGACTAACTACAGAGCCACTGCCTTCATGCATGTTAAATTGATGCTGAAGATCATTAGACAGAAAGCTATAAAGTAAAAAGTGAGGATCAAGTTGTGAACGATCCACTCGATACTGCATGATTCTTTGACCGAGGAATACAGTATCGTCAAAATCGACAATGCCCACCTCTCCCATAGGTGCTTCACGGGTTAATAGGACATCATCGCGCAACACTTTCGCTCGTCTTGTCCATTTTTCATAGGTATCTTCTTCAACGAAACGACAGTCATTTAAAGATATTTTCCCACCTTTTATGTTAGGTGTACGAAGCATCTTAAACGGTGTCTCGTAATCCACTCTTGGGGCAGTTTTATTGACACAGTCGACAATTAATTCACAGACTTCTGAAATCTGAACTCTAGGCCAGTTACAGCTCATAACCCAACCCCGCTAGGTTGTTCTTGATCTCAGCTTCTAGCGTTGCGGATTCTGCAAATTGCTCACTCAACTTAGCGGTTAGCGCAGCCATCTTCTCGCCAAATGGAATGCCGTCGTCTAGCTCTTCTGTTGCGCCAACATAACGTCCCGGAGTCAGGACAAAGTCATGCTTGGTGATTTCTTCAAGGGTTGCTGATTTACAGAAGCCAGCTTGGTCTTCGTAAGCTATGCCATTGACTTCTTTACCTGTTTTCCATGCATGGTATAGGTCAGCGACTTTCTGAATGTCATCACGGGTAAAATCACGCAGTACACGATCTTTCATATAACCAAGGTTACGCGCATCAATAAGCAGCACTTCACCTTTGCGATCACGCAGATTGCGTCCTGCTTTATCAGTGCGAGCGGTTTTGTTCTTGGTTAGGAACCAGATACATGCTGGGATTTGGGTATTGGTAAACAGCTGACCCGGCAGTGCCACCATGCACTCCACTAAATCGTTTTCAATTAAGGAAGCACGTATTTCACCTTCATTATTGGTACTGGAGCTCATCGAACCATTGGCAAGTAACAAGGCTTGCGAGCCATCCGGTGCAAGGTGATAAAGCATGTGCTGCATCCACGCAAAGTTCGCATTACCTGAAGGCGGATTGCCGTAGATCCAACGAGGATCGTTATCATCAACACCTGTGTTCCACTCTTTCATGTTGAACGGTGGGTTCGCCATGATGAAATCAGCACGAAGATCAGGGTGCTGGTCATTGGTGTAAGTGCTGGCAGGCTCTTTACCAAAGTCATAATCCAAACCTCGGATCGCCATGTTCATCGCCGCGAGCTGCCATGTGGTGTGGTTGTATTCCTGACCGTAGATAGAGATCTTCTGCTTTTGCGTTAGCGAGTCGAGTTCTTTTTGATTTGCTCTGCGCTCGATGAATTTCTCTGATTGCACAAAAAAGCCGCCGCTGCCCATTGCAGGGTCATAGACGCGACCTTCAAACGGTTCAATCATTTCAACAATTAGAGATACGATTGAGGCTGGCGTATAGAATTGCCCTCCTTTTTTACCCTCAGCCAGTGCAAACTGACCAAGCATGTATTCATATACGTGACCAAGGATGTCTTTACTGTTTAGGTCTGCATGAACAAACGGAATAGTGGCAATCAAGTTGATTAGCTCATTCAGCTTCGCTTGGTCAATCTTCAAAGCAGAGTAGGATTTGTTCAGTACGCCTTTCAGTTTCGGGTTGTCGCGCTCGATACCTTCAAGTGCGTTATCAATTAGGTGACCAACAGAAGTGATTTTCTTTGTGACTTTTTGCTGATTTGGGCCATCAATCTCAAGGTCGGCACCACCAATCACACGAGGACCATTATCTTGTAGGAACTGCCAGCGAGACTCTGTTGGCAGCCAGAACACGTTCTTCTCGGTGTAGAAGTCGCGAACTTCTAGTTCATTGGCAATCTCTTCAGCCAGTTCTTCTTCAGAGAAGTCGGCTGGATCTAGGTAGTATTCGTGCTCTGGGTTAGCAAGGTCAGCTTTGATTTCATCCTGACGCAACTTAAATGCATCAGAAACGTATTTAACGAAGATTAGACCTAACACTGCATGCTTGTACTGTGCCGCATCGAGCGTTGAGCGCAGCTTTTCTGCTGCTGTCCAGAGCTTACTTTCAAGCTCTTTCAGGAATAGTTGTTCTTGTTGGTTCATTTGAGTTTACTTTATATGCAACAATGCACACATAATAGCACTCAGCTTTCGATTTACTTTGATTTATGTCTATTTGATCGTGGTTTTTATGAAGTAAAGAGTACACCAAGGTAGCTTGGAACAAAGGTAAGCGAGTCGGTCAGAAGAAAGCGTTCAAACTAAAGATATTTAGCGGATTCGAATTCGCTTAGAGCTTGAAGAGCGCTTATTTAAGTTGGCGCTGTTCAATCTTGCTATTGATAGCAAGCTAAGGTCTTGTGACCTGCAAAACCTCAAAGTGCAAGATGTCAGCCGCAGTGCCTGTGTGATGCCGAGAGCCATCGTGAAACAGTAGAAGACTTCCTTCTCCCCTGCCCACGCCGTGAGAGACACCTGATTTCATACCATTTCTACACCACGCTAGTGAGCCGCTGGGTGAGCAATAACGGCTTAGACAAAACGCAATGCGCATATATTCCACACATCGTACCAAATATTCTTTGATCTACGCTAAGAATAAGCATCTTAGGACTATTTGTTCAATTGCACATCATGCTAAATTATCAATTACTAATTAAAGTCTTAGTGTCGAGATTGAAGATGCACTAAGGATTTAGGTGAGTTGTGAGACGTGAGGAACCACCATGCAATGCCCAGAATGTGAAGACCATTTTGGTTGGGATTGGATTGAAGACGAGTGCATTGAGCCAAATGAAAAGTTTGACTGCCCGAGTTGTGGCGTGACACTACGTTATACCATTGATGAGGGTACTTATTATGGCGCTCAGCATATGACTGTTGAGGTAGTTGATGAGTAGTTCACTACAAGATAAAGAGCTACTCGTTGAGTGTCCTCAATGTAAAAAGGCCATCAAACAGAAAAACCTTAAACGTCATCTTAGAAAAATACATGGCGAAAAAATAGCGTCTATTCAACCTCCATCCCCCTCAAAAGCACCTAATACCAGTATAGCAACATCTCGAACAGTTCGTCTAAACGCTCTATTTTCAAAGATAAATCAGGGGCAATACGATAACCAAGATAGTCTAGTTAAGCTGATGAAAAACGCTGAAGCTAAAGGCGAACAAGCAATACTGAAAGCAGTACAACAGCGTTTACGGAAAGTTTTTCCCAAGCTTTATCGTCGATATGTGGGCCCATTAACACTGCGAGACCCATTAGGTAGTAAAAATTGTTACTGCGCCAAGCCTTCATCACTCCACAACATAGCACACGACATTTTAAACATGACCATCCCTACACAAGCATTACAGTGCGATCTTTGTTGGGACGAAGACATTACAGTCGCGTGGGGGTTATATGGGCCATTTGGAGCAAAAGTGATTGATAAACACACATGGGCGGCTACTTGCTATGAGCGTGGTGATGTGAAGTATGCAACTCATTGAGTTGATATTCTCATTATTTAAATAAATCTAGATTGTAAGGTCTCGAACGAATCAATGAAAAATCTAACTTTTACCGAACGTGATGAGTTCAAACGAAAGTCTGTAGCAGAAAAAGTATCTTTGCTACTTGAGTCTCCAATAGATGTTTCTCCAATGGTAATTGATGGTGGGTGGGGTACGGGTAAAACTGAGTTTTGCCACAAACTGATCAATCTAA
Source organism: Vibrio sagamiensis NBRC 104589 (assembly GCF_007990935.1). Lineage (GTDB taxonomy): Bacteria > Pseudomonadota > Gammaproteobacteria > Enterobacterales > Vibrionaceae > Vibrio > Vibrio sagamiensis. The sequence goes on along the minus strand of NZ_BJXJ01000020.1, from coordinate 70,308 downwards.
TGATGGAAAAAGACTCACATCACTTAATTTATGTCGACGCATTTCAAGCTGACCATGCAGACGAACCTTTGCTAACAATATTACTTGGATGGTTGACCAAGCCCGCATTCGCCATTTGAATTCAGACTTGACCGTAAGGCATTGTTCAATGATAAACAATTGTAGAACATGATTTTTTTCGACAAAATTCTTTTAAATCCATTAAGCTAACAACAAAAATAAAAATAACAGACTTATTAGGCTAACAATGAAAAAAGCAATGTTAATTACCCTTCTCAGCTTTGCGTTTTATGGTTGCGACAGTTCGTTGCAATTAAATGAAGCGAATGATGAGAAAGAGCTGACGTTACAAGAGCAATACCCCGAACGTACTTACGTAGGTGAACATAATTACTATGTTATGAAGTACAGCGATACCGATAATTTTAAACAAACGGCTGAAGGCTTGACCTACGTCTCTAGACTCTTTCCTCAGTATCATATTCAAAACGCTGATGAGTGGCCGAGAGAAGACATTGAGGATCCAAGCTCTTATGACTTACCACGCTTTCAATTTGCCTGGTCGACTGACGATAATCGATACAATTTAAGAATTTGGAGCATGAAAACGGACGGTACCGATCTGCGATTGGTCGTGCCTGAATCGGATGTTGATGGCATTGAGCTGATTAGACGCTCACCTAACTTGCGGTATGTATCATGGGTTGATAGGTCAAGCTCAAAATATGTTTATGACCTAAAAACACACAAAAAAACGAGTTTAAGAGGGTATGGTCGACCAGGGATGGTTTGGTCTTCCGACAGCCGCTATTTGTATTTTCAAACAAGAGCAGGGAAACACTTTCATTCAAATAATGCTCGATGGGATTCTGAAACAGGAGAAACAACAGAATTGAATTTTAGTGTTGCTTTTGGTGCTGTTCTCAATGGCGACAACCTAACTTCGGTGGGTGCTACTGCTTTATTTAAAAGAAATATTAAAACGATGGAAGTCGATAAGGTTAGCATGAAACCAGGTCAAGACATCATGGAATATGAATGGTTAACATTTCGCTCGGTTAGCCCAGAGGGCCGTTTTGCTTGGGGAGCTAATGAAGATTTTGATTACTATTTCGATGTAGAAAAAGAAACCGTCGAAGAAATAAAAGATGTGAATTTTATGCCCCCTTTTGTTTTTGGTAAGGATGCTCGATTTAGTGCGGGGGCTCGCCTATCTCCTCTGTATGTTGCCGACCGAGAGAAACAGCTAAATTGGCGCTGGAGGCCACTTGGTAACGGCTCTACAGGGTTAAACTCAAATCTAAGCTTATACAACGCGTCAGCAAATAACGGTCTGTGGTTTAAGGAAGAAGAAAAGTAAGGTGCTCATCTGAATATCTCACTTCATACGTAAGGTGTAAATATATGGGCTTGTTGCAAAGATCTCACAACCTGCCCTAGTAGATTACCTCATATTGGCTCTGCCTCTCAATTAAGGAATAGGAAATAAAGAATGAATATCAGAGACAAATTAGTAGAGTTGGGCGTAAAACCTAGTGAACAATATTATCCTACACAGAACGAACTTCCCAAAAATGTAGAGGAACTTGTTAAAATATATAAACACTCTGTCTTATTTTATGATGATATTATATTTGTTCCCCAGTATTTGACCGGATTGGAAGATAAGAAAAAACTTCTTTCAGTAGAAGTTCTATGGGGTCTAGAAGATGGTAATTTTAATATTTTTGACGAAAATGAATCGCTAGAAGATTTGGAAGCTGATGAACATCTTTATTCTATAGGTGGTAGTTTTGGTGGAATCCACATTTGTCTATCTAAAAACGATGATGCTGTTTATTTCTTTGTTAATGACTCAGAGGAAAATACTTACAAAATTTTTGATAACTTGCAATTGTTTATTGAAGCATTAAAAATTGGAGTCTTATAAAGGGAGTTGTTGAAAAAATTGAAGATGTGTTTGAGGGGCTTATCTGAGACCTCTTTTCATGCGTAAATTCCGAAGATATTGAAGAGCTCATTGAGGAAGGTGAATCTCTTCTGGACCTTCAGTTTCGGGTATCCAAAAAGCAAACTGACCCATTTGACGGTGTAAAAAATGGAGTAATAGATAATGAAAAAAAGAACTAAAGAATATCTCACCTCCATGGGTTGGAGTAGTGAACGTATGGTTGAATTGCCTGAAGAATATTCAGCCTATTCAATCAATGACAATGTCAAAAGCATTCTAAGAAATATAGTAAGTCTGTGCAGTAATTGGCTTATAGCAAAGCATCCAATTGTGAATCACAATACGTGGCATTTTCATTATCCGTTGATTTAAGTTATAAAGTTGGTATGAGTGATTTTTGTATTACGTTGCTCACACCTTAACATGCGCTATATGGCTTAAAGTAATATAGAAATGAATTGTTTAATCGATTAAGAGATTGCTATCTCTTAGTCAAAGTTTTGATAATTATTATTCCCTCTCGACTCCGGACCGAAGCTTAAATTACTTGTTTGTAATAACCATGCTGAAGCGATAACAGTTCGCTTTAAGGGGATGCCGCTATCTGCCAAAAAGACGACTCTAAACGACATTCCAACATTGTATGAAGTTGTTATCTTTTCTCAAGAATATAGCAGCTAAGCACCTCAATTTAAGTGTCACATAACAAACTATTTCGCGAGCTGTGGCCCCGCTTGTGTTATCTAATATGCCAGAAGAACCCAGTTTACGTTTATGGGATCATAAAGAATTAGACATATACACTATCGATTGATACTACAATGTGGCATATTGTGAGCCTATGTTTATGATCTTATGGGTTTTATATGAATAAATGTCTCCTTGCCTCTTTATACCTTCTCGCTTCTACAAATCTATTCGCAGATGAAACGAAACCTATTGATTGTTCATATCTTTCAGGACAATGGACTGCTACCAACTCTTCTAGTTTAATAATGTATGTTACAAATCCCCAACCTGGCTCTTGTGGTACAGACTGCACAACATTAACTATGAGCTACTCATTAACGCCTAATGTGGAACATACCTCGAAAATCTACTGCCATGAGGGACAAGCTGGAGTCAGCAATAAAGGCCCAATGGTTATCTCGTTTGAAGGGGCGCAAGGTGGGCACTCTATTGGAACTTTTAATAGGCAGCTGAATTTATTATGGGCTGGCGTCTTACCAAAAGATAAAAACCGAAACTGGGTGCCTCAAATGGACAGTTATTGGTTCGAGAAAACGAAGAACTAGTATCAATAAATTCGATTTTGTATAAAAGCCAAATGTAAATAGATAATCAAAAGGCAGGGATATCTGCCCTGCCTTTCTCATTATTTATACCAACCGTCAGCGAGCACTTCTGCTTGCTCTAAAACCAGCTTGATGGCTTCTTCAGCGTCATCTGGCAGGTACTTCCAGCGGCGCAAAAGCCGGCGTACTAAATTACGCATGCGGGCCCGAACACTTTCTCGCTTTTGCCAATCAACGGTGGCTGATTTGCGCAGTTGTATGGTTAATTCAAATGTGTCTAATGCTTTTTTGCCCCAATCAGTTGTAATGTTGGCAATTTACTGCGGGTAATGCCCCTGCTCTCACCTTTTCAGCATACTTGTTCAAAACATTTTGATGCCTAGCTCTGACTTCTCGTTCATTCAATGCTAAACGAATCTATGAGTCTTTGGCTGCATGGTTTAAGCAGTAAGGAGCCTACTCATCAGGCTTTCCTTCCGGCATTAAATGCAGATTCGTAATATTGATAACAAAGCATTGAAAGATGATTCGCAATACGAGGGGTTTTTACTATGCTTTGGTTTAAACAAACAAAGTGGTTAGAGCTTAGCGTTAAGCATTACACTCAATAATTAAGTTCAATATTAGAGATACATATGAAAAAAATTGCAATTTTTTGTGTTGGGCGGCGTCGTTTTGGCGATATGATTCTTCAAATACCATTATTAGTTGCATTAAAAAAAGAATATAAAGATTGCCACATTACTTTATTTAGTAAACATCAAATAACCCAAACATTAGTTGATAGTGATTTTGCCAATAAGTTTGTGTGTGACAAAGGATGGAGCCCAATCAAAACAGCATGGTATTTGAAAGGATTTAATTTAGCGTTCAATCTAAGAAAAGGGAGTTTAAGAACTGATCTTTCACTATTAATGGCCGGTAGCCCCTTATCCTACAAACAAGGGGGCAGCTTGTGGGACAAACTAATTTATAAAGAAAGACTCCAGAGATATAGTGCTGCCAAGTATGTAGCAAAAAAACACATAGATTTAGTCAACTATGCGACTAATAAAAATTTTGAAACGAACATAATTTCACCTGAATCACAAGAAAAAGAAGTTAACGATAAGTTTTCCATCTATATCGTGCCTTGTGGTAGTGAGGATGCTAAAAAATGGCCTATTAAAAAATACGTCAACTTTGCAGAGGAACTATCAAGAGTAACAGAAAACGCCAATTATGTTTTCCATTTTATCCTTGGTCCAACTGAAGTTAACTATTCAGAAAGTATTCCTAATTCTATAGGTGGTAAGGTTGTTCATATACACCATTCACCATCTATCCAAGAACTTATAGAACATGCTAATAATGCTGATATTGTCATTCAAAATGATTGTGCTCCTGCTCATATCTTCCAAATGATAAAAACTCCAATGGTTATGTTATTGGGATGGAGAGGTTCGAATTCTCCTTTTGGGTTTGCAGAAAAATGGTATCAACCCAATAAAAATTCAATTCTTCTCACTCCAGAAAATGACATGTTAGAAGTCAATACGATTTCTGTAAACAAAGTGGTAGCAGCAACACGAGCGATTTTGTCTCTTAATTAATTGAAAAGTGCATTTTTTGTTCTAGATAATTCTTATTATGGTTAATAATCCAGTTAACAATCGAAAATTAGGCTTTCTACGATGTAGAAAGCGTTAACTGATAGAATCTATTTATAAAAAGACCAATTTATTTAAATTTTCAAAAGCAAATTTAAATTTAACAACATTAAAATCAATTAGTTTACACTTATTTGCATTTTTATCTTTATGTTATTCGATATTAATGAATTTAATATAATATGCAGATAATTTTCCGTATGATGGGCAATCTAAAATTAATGACGATTATTACTAATAAATGTAACGTCTAAAAAGAGTATCTATTATGCCCAAAAATTTATTTACATTAACACTAATGTTCATATTGTCATTAAAAACTGCACTTGCTCTAACCCTTTCTGATAATTTAAAACACTATATATATTCTAGTGAATTAGGTGTTTACCATTCTGGCCTTACTGATGAAGAATCAGAAGAGTTACTCCTCAAGCAGTTAGAAGTTGCAAGTGAATGTGCACTCAGTGCCGGATACTGTGAGCACGCGTTATACTCGTTTCTAATTACAGAACAGATAAAAATAAGAGAAACTGACTCTACTCTTGTCCAGCAAAAACTTCTGTATTTACAAGATGCGTATACTCAATTGGAACAAGGTGGTGAAACACTCACAGCATTTGATGTTCCCTTGAATTTTACAAACATACGTATAGAAGAAATGAAGCAAAAGCTCTTAAAAGATATCTTGATGGCTAATGCACAGGCAACTCCAATAGAGTTTAAAGGTGCTTACGCCACATTACTCAAAGAAGTAGAGGAGAATAAATTAGAACGTCTTAATATCTCTGCCTTAACGGAAACGTTAGATGTTAAAAACAAACTAACCAAGTCCTACCTCCAGTTATTGCAATCCGTTTTGAGAAGGTACTCACAAAGTAATTTCTTAGATTTGCAGATGAATGAGCTTATGAGTTCTACAGTCAGTGAAACGTTAAACAAATCAGGTAGGCCAGTTAGGTGTGAAAGTTGTACTATTAAGTTTATTATTGAATATTATAACGATTATTCGCCAGTTAAAAGCTATGGTGAGGCAAGTGTTGCTGACTTTGTGTCCAAAAGAACGCTTGCGAGAGTGGGGTTCGATAATTATCGCATCGCTTTCCCTCACTATTACGTACATGAAATCGTTCCTTTTCTACTGAGTTTAAAAACATACATACATGAAAATGCACCCAAATTCGTTGATAACGGTCAGAGTTTAAATAACCTGACTAATAATGAGCGTCTTATGATTTTTCAAGAGATCAAAGATGCAATTAAAAGAGATGGTGTAAAAATGAGCTTATCGAGCGTTCTTAATATGACCTTCAGATGGCTTACCGCTACTGGTCAAATGGAGTCGTTACTTTCGTCGGGAGTTAAACTGGCTTCACTTCGCTCAGGTCAGTTCGATCCCGGTTCTCATAATAAAATTTTTGCAGTAAATATCTTTACAAATGTTGTTTTAAAGAAGGTACCTAGAATACTTGAGGGTGAGGTATTAAGATATGGCTGTAGCAGGAGTGAATGGCAACTGCCCGCTGTTTTATATATGTTACTTGAAGATAAGTGTGTATTTACGCCCACATTTAAAAAAGGCGTATTTTCTATCACTGCCTCAATGACTCTGCATGAGCAAGATGAATCAGTATACACACTCTCTATTTATCATAAGCCAACTAACACAACATTATTTAATAGAGCAATATCAAAGAAACAGGAAATAAGACTCTACAAAGCGGCACTTGGATCTTTTAGTATTGATGATTTAATCCTTTACATTCACAACAACAACTCTGAAGTAAGAGAGGATATAGCATCAATACAACTGACCGATCTAATGTTTGATACTGGTTTTGGTGGGGTAATAAAGAATAACGTTTTCTATTTTGTTAAAAAGCTTGAAACACCTAAGTTCAATCAATTCAGGGCTGAAGATTACGGTTGTCCATTTGTCAGTAGGACCACAGAACAACAGGTAGAATGTCTCAGAGACACATTGAACACGTATAGGCTGCCAAATTACTTCTATAAAAATATGGAGTCAATTGGCCCTGTTTTTTCTGGATTACACACTTCACTGGAAAATATCATCGAAAATGAAGATCTTTTAAGAAAAGAAGCGGAGAGACTTGCTATAGAAAAGCTAATGGAGAACGCGCTTAGTGGACGAGGATGGGGCTCAGGAAACGGTCCTTACGGATTTTAGTAGAGATATTAAACGGGCAGTATGCCCGTTTTTACTAAGTTAGGATAAAAAGGCAAGGAGCATCATTTACTATGAGAACTGTATTTAATTATATTTGGTTGTACTGTCGTTCTAGCAAGTAATAATATAAATTCTAGAATTTGAAATAGCTGCAAGAGCAGACAAGAGGTAGGAAAATCAGAAATTATTAATTAATATTATTTGACTCAACATTTTTCAACTTTAAATAAAATCAAGTGCATTCAGAACCCATTTAACTAGTATCAATTTTATATTTAGATATTAATGTAGATTCTGGTATTGATTGATTTTAGCACCCTCCTCCAGACCAAAAGCTGATGAATAAATTTCTTATACAGTCAGTTGGGTAGCTTCCCCAAGTCGCTGATTGGTCATCTGAAAAGCTATCATTTAACCAAGGTGTAGAATGAAAACTCGGTGTTTTTCTCTTATCCAGAGAGGCTAAAAGCAAACTCGATTGTTCGCCCTCCCAGTGAGAGGAATCTTTGAACTTAGCTTCAACATATAATCGCAGAATTGTACTAAACGGACTTTCTGCCATTACTCTTCCGGTTTTATACACTCCAATAGCAATTTTACCGTTTTCTACTTTACCCTGAACCGAAAATGCTAGTGCTGTCGTTAATACTACTGCGATTAGTTTAATTTTCATTTTAACCTATTTATAAGTTTAAGATAATAATAGTTGAATAAATTACAATTAAATACTGTTTTTAATTATAATTAGAATACATTTCTAATGTGGTAATCTCAAAATTATAGAAATTGATTGTACACTTATTATAAAGTTTCAGTGTATGTAAACTATATATATAAAGGCTGCTCTTTTCAATCATCATATTTGTGACTTAGACATCACTTATAACTTGCATGAGTTCTGACTTTATTAATTATCAACGTTACTGAACATTCACAACTTAAAATTTTCTATAGCTTTAAAAACAGTGGTAATGACACAACTTAAAAAGTTATCATTTTGCGATATGTGACATCATCATTCATCCCATAAGCACTAAATAACCCTGCTACACTTCGTCACTAACCTATTGATTTATTTTCTATTAAGCTATGTTCGTAATTTCAAGCAACAGATAACCGCTACATAGAAAATCACTAAGAGAAAAAATAAATGTTATATCATATACTTACAAAAGATGATTACAAGAAATATGAAAGCATAGAATATTACGAACCTACCTCTTTTAAGAGTGTAGGTTTTATACACCTAGCTTATAAGGAGCAAGTTCAACAAATCATTGATTGCTTTTTTGTTGGAGCTACTGAGTTATATCTTCTCAAAATCGATATAAACGTCGTTACTCGAGCGCTTAGAGACGAACCACCTGTAGGAATTAAAGATGATGGGAAACTCTACCCACATTTATACAGTTCGCTTTGTAAGCAAGCAGTAGTTAAAACGATAAAGTTAGTTGCGGATTCAACAGGTGCGTTAAAGGTAAAATTATAAATATATCAGCTGTTGGTTATAAATTTCTAGTAATGGGAAATCAGTTACAAAAATAAAAATGCCAGCGACTAAGCTGGCATCTAAGCTAAGCCTTATTCGTGTCTACTACTACCGATAGAGACCGATGTCTTTTTGCATATGTGCCGAAAAGTCTTCTGCATAATATTGGCGAGGTGCCTTTTCAGCAAAAAGAATATCGGCCAAGTGAGCAATCAATCCTTTGAAACTAACTGAATAGGTTTTCTTATCCATAGAGGTTGGTAAAGCGATATTTGTTATTTGCATTGCTTGTTCCATGATTGCCTCTCTTTAAAGCCTTAATTTGTTTTGATGGCTTAATATTAGACACTTTTCTTATGCTCAAAAAATGACAAAAACTACCCATTCGCATTAGTTTTTTTTATGAAACAAATTTATTACATAGTGGGTTTATAAAAAGTCAAAATAATAGAGTTTTTATTCAACCAGATAGTAATCTGGTTGAATAAAGTACATTTTTCTGATTACTACCCCATCAGTAGTAACATAAATTTAACCTGACATTTTTTAAGCCTATTACTTTGTTGCGCTTACTTCAGGATTTTAATTATGAACATTGATTTCAATATCATTATTACGCTTTGCTTTATAAATTGAAGCAATGACAGCAATAGACATAACTCCAATCAAAAAGGTTAAAGACCAAGAAGTAGGAATTGCATATTCAGAACCGACTAAAAGCATCTTAATTCCAATAAAAACCATAATAATAGAGAGCGCTGGCTTTAAATAAACAAATTTATCTAACATTGCTTGCAAAACAAAGTACAGTGAGCGTAAGCCAAGCAACGCAAACACATTTGCTGCTAAAACCAGAAACGGTTCTTGGGTAACAGCAAAAATGGCGGGGATGGAATCCAAAGCAAACATTACATCCATTACCGCAATCACACCGACTACAACTAGCATTGGCGTTGCAACCCAAGTACCTGCTTGCTTCAAAATAAGATGTTGAGCATGAAATGTTTCTGTCACTGGAAGAAACTTGCGTATAAAACGCTCAGGATAAGGATTCACCTCTTCATCACCTTTGTCACGCGCCAATTGGATACCAGTCCAAATAAGAAAAGCCGCAAATACATACAGAACCCAGTGATATTGAGCCAATAGTTGAGCACCGACAGCTATCATGACCGCACGTAACACAAGCGCACCAATTACTCCCCAAAGTAATGCTCGCGGACGTAGCGCCTCTGGCACCTTGTATTGGGTAAAAATGATTGCAAAAACAAATAAGTTATCGACACTTAATGATTTTTCTAATAAATATCCCGTCAAAAATGAGACGGTTGCTTTCTCATTGCTGTAGCTGCTTGATGGCGCGTAATATCCCCAGAAAAAATAAATTGAAGCTGCAAAAACAAAAGCTAAGAGAAACCAGAATACACTCCAAGTTATAGCTTTCTTCATCGTTATCACACCGCCGCGAGTTTGAAAGATATCTATCGCAACTAAGAGCAATGTAAGCAAGCCAAAAGCACCATACATAAATAAAGGATCATTGATGACAGTTGGTGAACTCACAGAAAGGGTATTTTCTAACAGAGACATAAAACCTCCCAGGCGGAAGGTGGACATGAAGAAGACCTTCCGCAAACAATAAAAACCAGCGCCTGAACACAATTCTGGCGCGACTTAAAGTATGCGTTGGTCTCGTTGGAGTGCCTCAACCACTCATACTAGTGGGCACCTTTACTTACCGGATAAGCGAATGCTTAACGAGATGACGATAAGTAAACTTACGCTAACTACTCCCCAAACGGCGCTATCATACGCCTGATAACGAGTATCTCCAACAAAAATTATTTATCGATAAGAAGGGTAAAATAGAGAGAAGAAGCATCAATTTAGAAACCATGCAAGGGTAATAAATAGGCAAGTATGAGCCAAATAGCAATAAGTATAATAACAACGACAATATCAAATCGATCTCTATCCCACATTTTTCATTCCTTTCCGATTAATCCAGAATGTGGATTAGGCAAGAAAAATGCCAATAGAGCCAAACACGATTCAATCGGAACTGCGTAAACTTTGAGATAAGTGGATTTCTTTATGTGCAAAAGTGCTAATAGAATTCTGTATACAGGTCAATTTTTATTGCTGAAACTCGATAATGAATTGGTTGAAGTAAGCGCATCCAAGCAACCTGGATGATCGGTAAGTAATTCTATAAAACAATCTGCCATTGAAAGTGAACTAATATACCCTTCCCCTTTCATATCGAGCATCGCATCATAGCCTTCTTTACCTTTCATTGAATAGGCAGAAGAAGTACCACTGTACCACTCTTCATCATTCACTGGATGCCATTGATCATTATCGAAAATACTCAAACTTTCAATTCGGTGACCATTTTTAGCATCTTTATTGTATTTAAAATCCAGATTATATGCATATGGAAAGCTACCACTTCCCGTTCCTTCTACGCCGTTGTTAAGTGCATTATTGATCGCTCCTTCAAGGATCTGGCGAATTGTTTTTCCCTGAATCTCATAACAGCCAATTGGGACAGCAAAAGGGAGTAGACGCCCAGCAATGTCCGCAATCGTAATGTCACCAGAATTCAGAGATGTGCGGACACCTCCTGCATTATGAATTGCAAATTGAACTTTACGACCTCGTTTATTCAAACTGTACACAAATGCTCTAGCGACGGCAGGCGCTAATTCACTACCTCCGAGTTCATCAGGGATTCTAACATGGCGCAAATTTTTACTGGTATGAGCAATGACCTGAGATTGCAGTTTACGTACTTTAGGTATGTACTTTTCGTTAAGAATCGTTTGTATTGCTGGGTGCTTTTTACATATTGTCACATTGGGCTGACGATGGATAAAGTCACAAGTGGCTTCAAACTTACTCTGGTCCAGAGTATTTGTCATCATTGAGTTCCAAAACAAACGACGTCCAAGTAATAATTCATTTTGACCACTTAACATGGTCACTAAACCCTGCTCGTCAAACTCAATGGTACAATGACCAAGTGCAAGTGAATGATAACCAGCTTGAACCACATATGTGTCATTAACTTTAACACCGTAGGGGTCATCTTTACCTAGGCCAATAGCACTAAAATCTCCTTGAAGCCTGTGACTGTGCCCGCCGACAATAATACCAATCCCACCTACTTTCTTAGCGAGTTCTAGATCACTTTCGTAACCTAAATGACTGAGTAGTATGATTTTATTAATACCTGCACGATGAATTTCCTTAACCGTGTTATGGGCAGTTTGTAGTGCTGAAATAAAAGGAGTATCGATGTCAGGATTGGCAATATCACTCATTTTATCAATAGATAATCCAAAAATGGCCACAGGTTCATCATCAAAAGTTTTGACTATATACTGAGCACTTTGATTATCTGGAATATAGCTATATACATTACTATTATCACTGATTCGGTGCTCTTTATGTGGCAGTTCATGAGTCAAATCCCAGTTACCTGCTAAAAATGGAAATTGGATGCGTTGGCAGAAACGAGCAACGGGTTCATTGCCCATATCCAATTCATGGTTACCTAGCGTCATTGCATCAATATGTAATGAATTGAGAAGATCAGCATTGGCGACGCCTTTGAAAAGAGAAAAATACAACGTCCCCTGAAAACAGTCGCCAGCATGTAAAAATAACATCCCTTGTTTTTGACGTTGAGCATCCTCACGTAATTGCTCTACCCTAGTTGCAATCCGGGCAAAGCCTCCAGCACTAACGTATGGTTCAACAACTTGTTGCCCGTCAAGTTTAAGCGCTAACTGCAACGAGGTAGGCTCAAAATAGGAGTGTGTATCATTAATGTGTGCCAGTTTAATTTTTACTGACTTATGGTTTGTCTTCATACGCGTTTTCTCTTTTTTAATTGTTCTTATTATTAGAGTTGAATCATGACAGAATCATGAATGTTATGAAACAAGGAATTTTATGTTTCAGTAAAGCGTGATACAGATATGCATAATAGTTAGAACATATAACTCCAATTATTATCTAATATGCAACCATAAAGACTTTATCAAGTTCAATCGGATCAAAAAGTTCGTTCAAGGTTATCCATACTCACAATTTCCGAAAATTCAGACTATCTATGGCAAAATTTTATATATACCTAAGTTACTTAGGTATATGCTTTAATTATGTATCGGCAAGATTTTCAGTAGTGAAAATAATCATGGAAGGTGTTAATGCGGCTTGAGCGAATTGAAATCTCTGGATTTAGAGGGATTAAACGTCTCTCACTCTCGTTTGATGAACTTACCACATTAATTGGAGAAAATACCTGGGGCAAATCTTCGTTGCTGGACGCATTATCGCTTGCGTTACCCGCTAATGGTGAGCTTTACCAGTTTGAAATGACCGATTTTCACGTTGATTATTCGATTTCTTCTCCTCAATCTCAACACCTTCAAATTATCCTTTGTTTTAAAAGCTTAGATAAACACGAAGTCAATGCTGGACGTTATCGTCGAATTCGACCGATTTGGTGTGTTAGTCAAGATAATGAACATACTATTTATTATCGCTTAAGCGCGACTCGCATCGGTAATACAATCACAACTAAATATGCTTTTTTAGATAATCAAGGTGAAAACCTCTTATTACGTGATGCCGAAAGGTTAGCTGTTGAACTCATGATGTTGCACCCTGTCATTCGCCTGCAAGATTCTCGGCGCTTCCCTCAACCAATCCATGTCAGCAATGAAAGTAAAAATGCTCGAATTGAAAAGCGAATTAATAATACATGTCGCCGTTTAATTGCAATGCCCGGTCATGTAAATAAAGGCGAAGTACGGAGCAGTCTTGCCTCAATGCAAACCTTAATTGAGCATTATTTCGCTTTTAGGAGCCTTAAAAAAGGTAATCCACGAAAGCCAAGGGATGGCCTTTTTTATTCTAGCCCTTCTGCAGATAAAGGATTAGCACAGTTCTTAAAAGAAACAGATAGCAAACAAACACGATTACTACTGATGGGCTTATTGAATGCCTATCTTCAAGCAAAAGGACCAAATGAGTTAAGGCGTTGTGCACGCCCAATATTAATCCTTGAAGATCCAGAAGGACGACTCCACCCAACACACCTGTCACGAGCTTGGGGTGTATTACAACGTCTCCCAATGCAAAAGATTTTAACCACTAATAGTACTCTCATGTTAGGTTCTGTTCCATTGCCTTCGATTCGTCGGCTCGTACGTCAATCAGAAAAAACAATCGCGAAATCAATGAACTCTAAATATTTTTCAGAGGACCAATTACGAAGGATTGGTTTTCATATTCGTTTTCATAGAGCCGGAGCCTTATTTGCCCGTTGCTGGCTGTTAGTCGAAGGTGAAACCGAGGTTTGGCTATTTAACGAACTTGCGAAGCAATGTGGTTACGATTTAGCAGCAGAAGGTGTGCAAATTGTTGAATTTGCTCAATCTGGTTTGAAATCACTGATAAAAGTAGCTGAAGAGTTTGCAATTGATTGGCATGTCGTAACTGATGGCGACCCAGCAGGTAAAAAATATGCACACACCGTTCGTGTTCATTTGAATTATGAAAACGAACGCCATCGTTTGACAGAATTACCCGATCAAGACATAGAACATTTCTTATACAATAACGGCTTTGAGTTATTCTTTAAAGATTTGATAAAAATTCCCCATAATCACACTATCCCTGCAAAAAAAGTAGTCAATCGTGTACTAAAAAAACAAGCAAAACCAGATCTAGCACTCGCAATTGTTTCATTTTGTGAAGAAAAAGGAATGGAATGCATACCCTTATTGTTACGCTGGACACTCAAGCGAGTTGTAAGTATGGCAAATGGAAACACTTAATTGTCTTTTAAAACACACAATAACGATAATTTAGTACATTAAAATTGCTATTGTCATAAATGCTGATTTAATGGTTTATCGTAACAAGATAACCATCAAATGGGATAATTTAGCGTCAGTTAGCTTAAAAACTAATGGCTAAAACACATCTAAAAATAAACACACTATAAAAGACACCTTGTATAGTTATATTTCAATTTAATTTATTTTTATTAATAAAAATAAACAAAAAACAGGCATTACACTTTATTGACAAACCATAAAACTTAGAATAAAAATTATAAACAACTTTATTTTTATTTGGATAATAACATGTATATTAGGTCACTAATTATAGTATTAATATTTGCACTTTCAGTTTTGCTATTATCAAACAGCACTTACAATGACAATTCAAACAATATAAAAGTTGTAAATAAAGCACACCAAGAAAACCTTGGTATCAATCCGATACAAAAAGAAAGAAATAAACAAGAGTTTTTAAACACTAGTTTGAAGAATATCATCGTAAAAAAGTATGAGGAATCAATAGGCTATCCTAAATATTCAATAAAATTAAAAGAAAGTGATGCTTATTACTTAGAAAGTAATCGCGGGTATGGCGTTTCATTACCTATCATCAAGGACGGCTTAAATATTAATATGCATTTAGATAAATACCGTTATTTCTACCCGGATGTAATGAATATCACTATAACATCTCCTCTAGCATTCACCATGCTGAAGGTTTCAATACAAGATATTGATAGTAAAGAAATTGTCCATACTAGCGAAACGACAGAGCAAAATTTAAGCATCCCATTAGAGCAAGATTGGGGAGATGAACTTCGAGTCATTGCTGAAATCGAGTTGGATAAAAATATTGCTAACAGTGCAGAGCTTGAGCTCGCTAGTTTCAATAGTGGAGAGAGTAGCCCAGCCAATCTTGATGATTCATTTAATAAAATAACCTTAGTAGCAAATGCTTTACATTCATCCAGTGTAGGGAAAGTTTCTCACTTAGGTACTTACTACCCTTTAGGTGGTGATATTGTAATTCCGGTATATGTTACAGTCAAAAAACAGGGCTTTTATGAAATAATAGCTTATTTAAAAACCAACAATAAAAGTATGACTGGATTTTTAAGAAGTAGAGAAAAACTATTACCTGGTGATAATGAAATTCGTTTAAAAGTTCATCACAGCATTTTAGAAGATACTCCACAAGAATACCAATTATTTAGTGTTAGACTAAATAAGTTATCCACTTCACCTTATGAAAAAAAAGAATATGGTAATATTTCAGATGAAGTATATGAAATAGGATTTATTTCAAAAGAAAGCTTAGAACTAAATAATTATTATAGGGACAACCAGGAGGAATTATCACTCTCTTTAATTAAATCCATCTATAATTAAAAAATTATAATTTAAATCATAAAACACAATTAAAAACCTAGCATAAGTAGGCTTTAATATAAAAGTCACATGCTAAAGAAGTTATACACACAACATTGTAATAAGGGCTTATATGAGAATCTTAATTTATACTTTATGTAATTTAATATTTATACCGTGCTCCTTTGCTTTACCACTTAAAGATATTAAAATTATCGCAATTCATGGATTACAACACAAACATGTTACTGTTAAGCCATCACCCGAACAACTTGCTTTAGATACAGCTCAATACTGGCAGTCCTACTGGGCTGAACAAGCCGATGATTTTATCAATTGGTCTTCTTCTGAAAGGCTTCAATCTGGCGTTATAACTCAATATGTTTGGCCAGAGTTACAAAGGTTATCTCAACAAGGGACATGTGAAGTAGGTTGTATCTTCGTCACCCATTCTACAGGAGATCTTGTAGCAAGGTTAATTCTAGAGCATCAAGAACTCTGGCTCTCAACTGTTGGTTTGAAACCCTTAAACATTCTCGCAACTTTTGATTTTTCTGGGGCTGGTGGCGGAACAGAGCTGGCAGACATTGTCATTAGTTCAGCGTATGGTGATGGAAATCCTTTCTATGATTATATTATAGAAACGTGGCTTGGTAATAAACCTTCACCAGATAATATCGGCATTATTAATGATATTAGCCCTAGTACAGCAAGAAACTACATTCGTTACCCATATAATCGTATACCAAGATTAAGAATTATTGGTGGAGGAAGTGATTATGCAAACTTAACCAGTGGTTTGCTACCCGGTAATGATGATGGCGTAGTTGCTTTACATTCAGCTTGTGGTTCTGTAAGTATATCAAATTATGACAGTTGTTCTCCAGATGTAGATATAGATGGAGAGTATAGTGTTGACCATTCTTATGTTGGTGAATTTTTACCCAACCATTACCCTCTCATAATGGCTGATGGCTATAGCCACGAAGATCTGGTTGAAGCCAATATTCCAGCCACCGATGAATACACGGCGATGAGTGTAAGCATACCAGATGATGAGAAAACATTAATGATCTCAACGGAAGATGTATC
This sequence comes from Vibrio sagamiensis NBRC 104589, assembly GCF_007990935.1. Lineage (GTDB taxonomy): Bacteria > Pseudomonadota > Gammaproteobacteria > Enterobacterales > Vibrionaceae > Vibrio > Vibrio sagamiensis. Next base: position 53,415 of record NZ_BJXJ01000020.1, on the reverse strand, counting down.
TTGGATGGGCAATACTTACCGTTATGTTATTGATTATGAGAGTCAAACGCCCTCTCAATTGATTGGTAATATTTTTAGATAAAGAGAAAGAACAGTGAATATTACCCAAGTAAATTTAAATTGCTTGGGTATGATGATACAACTCACATTCAGTTACTTCTTGATTCCTTCGATATAAAGCTCCATATCGACATAACTTGAAGCCCCCATCACTGGAATTTCAAAATCGGCAAGTTCGATACGTGTTTGACCCGAAAAACCCGCTCGTTCGCCTCCCCATGGGTCACTTCCCGCGCCAATAAATTCCGCCTCAATGGTAATGGGCTTTGTCACACCATGTAAGGTTAGATCACCAATAACATCAAGCTTTCCATCACCTCTATCGATGATCTTTGTACTGTTGAATGTTGATTTTTGATATTTATTTGCATTAATAAAGTCTGCACTTCGAATATGTTTATCACGTTCCGCATGATTAGAATCAACACTACTGGTATCAACAACTACATTAACTTTTGAGTTGGCCAGGTTTTTCTCGTCAAAGGTAAAGTCACCACTAAAAGTATTGAATCGCCCTTTTGTAAAGCTGTAGCCAAGGTGACTGACAATAAAGTTAATGGAAGCATGTGCGCCTTTAGTATCAATGATGTACTCAGCAGCTGCTGCATTTAATGGCATTGCTGTAATGAACGCTAATCCAGTGGCAATGATTGATTTTTTCATTTTGAAGCTCCTAACATTTTTTTCAATGTGTCGTCTTTATCGATAAAATGGTGTTTTAAAGCAGCAAGCACGTGTAAACTTACAAGAACCATCAACGTTACTGCAGTATAGAAGTGGATATCACCTGAAATATCAGATTGTTCAGTAAAAAGCGCTCCAGCACTGGGAACTGTAAACCAATTGAAAACATCAATACCACGTCCGTCAGATGTGGATATTAGATAACCAGAAATAAAAATTACCCCCAGCATGACATACATAAGCGCATGTGCAGATTTAGCTAAGATAATTTCATAGCGTTTTCCTTCAATCTCTGGTGACTGGCTAGTGAATTTCCATAAAATTCTGGCAAGGATAAAAGCAGATAATAAAATACCGATCGAACGATGGTAATGAGGTGCCAGCTGATACCATTTACTGTAGTAACTTAAATCAACCATCCAGAGACCAACTCCAAACATAATGAAGATCACTATCGCTGAAGCCCAGTGCATTAAGCGGGCAATTAGGTTATAGCTTTTCGTCATTGTACATCCTTATATTACTCAACGATTCATCTCAAAGTAGGCACTGACAAGGTGCGCTCTTGCTGAGTTCGCTACAGCGGTTTCCTTTGTTCAATAAAACAAAATCTTAACATGTCTAAAATTTGCTTCGATATTACCCGAAACACCTATCACAATCTAGCCTTATGTAACCTTTTAAATACAATAACTTATAGTGATATATATCCATATTGATTGTTATAGATATAAGAGTAAGTAGCTGAGTAATATATATTTGTGAACAACATCACTATTTATTCTGTTCAAAGTTATTACCAACTTAAATCTAAATAATCACAGCCTTGGGCCACTTTGATATAAACTGTGTTAGCCTTATACTTAGCATAAAGGCATTAAATCAGCCCTAAGTTATTTAAATCTTTAGAGGTTATCTTTGCTACTCAATCTAGTAATTAAAAGCGTCAACTACTTTCAAGATGATTGCCGTGTACTGTGTCAAAAACATTACCCAACAGTACACAACAAAGGCATGGATGAACATCACTTAGGTCTCGCATTCGCTCGGAGAATGCAGCATACTTTCTCCCAATTTGGTCACCAAAGTTCCATACATCCGGTTGATATCTCATCACAACAAGATTTGCCTCACCACTACCGTATATCCTCTGATATCGGTACAGTTTGGGTGCTCAGTCATCATATGGTAAGTGCAGGTAAAGTATGCCGTGAGAACTTACTAGCGAGTATCGCTAAATGGCAATGCGAATATGTTTATTCATTACAGCCAAATGATTTACTATTTCTAGTAACAGACCATTGGTTTAATCGTAGTAAAACAAGTAGGGAGCTTATACATTGGTGGATGGGTGAATTACCCAAACCATTAAAAGACTATGTTGAACAAGGGATCAATTTATATGCTGGTGATTCGACATTAATCAATTCACTAGAACAACGATTCAGTATTAGCCCTTGCTATCTAAATTTTGCTCACCCGCTGCGTCGAAACCACGATCAACGGCAGGTTAGAAAATATATCCAGCTTTATACTGTGTTACAGTGGTAGGTTCATTCAAAATGGCCATCACCCTTTCTCACAGTATTCATCTATTTATTTGATATCGATCGACATTTATTTTCAACAACCATTCTCTGTCTTGCCATTCGAGTCATGCAGTAATAAATTCAAATTAAAGATAAATCGATTGGAAATGTGAAATAAAGCGGAGCTAGGTTATAAGATAATGATGAGTGTGTCGCAACTTTTGAGCTGTATTTCCAAACAAAAAGATGGACAATATATCGCTAGATACAATAATTTTACTCTAAAGAGTGTTTTTCAACCGATATACATGCAAGATCTTTCCATTGCAGGTTTAGAAGCACTAATTAGAATCAGTAGCCACAAGGAAGGCAATATAACACCTGATTACTTCTTTCAATCGAACAATTTTTCTGAGCAGTGTCAAATCAATGTGGAAAGGCTCAGTCGACTTATTCATATCCAAAACTTTGGTCAGTCTCCATTTAACTCACACAAATTATTCCTAAATGTTTTACCAAAAGCTGCGGAGCTCCTCGCTAAAGAAAACGCCAACAGCGAGCTATTATCTCAAACAATCCTTCAATCAGGCTTGACCCATAAACAAATTGTCATGGAACTACTTGAGCTTGATGCCAGTGATGAAAAGTTTCTCTACAAAGCTACAACAAAGCTTAGTAGAGATGGATTTCAAATTGCTATTGACGATTATGGTATTAATGCTTCAACACGAGAAAGGGTTAAGTCCGTCAAGCCAGATATCATTAAAATCGATCGTTCATTATTAGTTCAATATGAGAGAGGCAATTCATTCGGCCTTATGGAAGCCTTATCGCTGGCAGAACAAATGCATTCGCAAACCGTAATCGAAGGTATTGAAACTAAGCACCAACTCAATTTAATGCGGAAAATTGGGTTTGACATGTACCAAGGATATTATCTAGCGATGCCCAATTCATTAATAAACAATGAAGTATTAACCCAAGCAATATAAATACTCGGGTACACGAACGATCAGGACAACAAAAAGGGCACGCACTTACCTTTTATCCTACCTACGTGCTTTACCTCGATTTTTGTGGATCGCCAGTTTTGCCTTAAGTTTGCGCTTTTCAGCAGAACGACTTGTCCGTCTTGAAGGAGTATTATAATTTTCCTTGCTGATTTCTTCCTTCGCACTCGGTTCAAACCCCGAGAGCCATTCTTGAGGTAAACGCTTATCTAGCAATCGCTCAATTGCATGCAATAAATATTCTTCATCGTGACTTATTAAAGAGATCGCATTACCTTTTTTGCCAGCTCGCCCAGTCCGCCCAATACGGTGTACATAATCTTCGGCTTTAAAAGGCATATCGAAGTTAACTACCTGTTCTAGGCCATTAATATCAAGACCACGAGCGGCCACATCAGTTGCAATTAGAGCTCGCACTTTTCCTTGCTTAAATTCATCTAATGCTCGTTGCCTTGCACCTTGAGACTTGTCACCATTTATTGATACCGCTTTAATACCATCAAGTTTTAATTCTTTTACGAGTTCATCACTACCCTGCTTGGTCTTTGTGAAGACTAATACTTGCTGCCAATTTCTCGAGCCAATCAAGTAAGCCAACAATTCACTTTTACGTCTTTTATCCACCGGATAAACCATTTGTTCAACCGTATCTGCCGTTGAATTTGCAGGAGAAACTTCAATTTCTATTGGAGAATCCATCAGCTTGTAGGCTATTGTTTTAATGCGCTGTTCAAAAGTGGCAGAAAACAGCATGACCTGCTTTTTCACAGGTAATCGACGAAAAATACGTTGTAAATCGGGCCAGAACCCCATATCCAACATTCTATCTGCTTCATCAAGTACTAAAATACCTGTTTTAGATAGGCTAATATTATCGTTAAATAAATGATCCAATAATCGGCCTGGAGTCGCAATAAGGATATCGACTCCTTCTTGTAAGTGACGCTTTTGTATTCCTAAACTTGTTCCACCGTAAACGCAAACAATTTTTATATCCGTTTGCCCTGCATAACATTTTAAGTTATCAAAAACTTGCTGAGCTAACTCGCGAGTGGGTACCAAAATAAGTGCTTGTGGCATGCCAGATTGTTTATTTTGCTTAACTATTTGCAATATTGGCAAGCCAAATGCTGCGGTTTTTCCAGTGCCAGTTTGGGCAGCAGCGAGGATATTTTCGCCAGCGAGGACATGGGGAATAGACTTTTCTTGAACTGGTGTAGGAGAAACAATATTTAGACGATTCAGTGTATCAACTAGCTGCGCTTCTATACCAAGATCAGTGAAATTAGTGGACATGATCAATCTCATTATTTTGGGTGCAGAAAGTCTAACATAAAGTGGCGATATCGTCAGTTAAGTAAAGTGACCTAAGTACAGATAGTTATAAACGAGGCATATTAGAAAACACAAAAAAAGCCGCCTATCGACCGACTTTACTGATATGTGTTGCGAGTGAAAATAGGCAAAAAAGCACTTTCCCTTTATATTGAATTCTACCTAGCAAGCGGCATCACTATGAATGCGGTTGTTCTTTTTCTTCCCGTATAAGTTCCCTGACTTCATCCAAATGCTGTACGCGAATCACTCGATTATCGTCAACCAAATTAGCCGCTGCCCCATTATATAATTGGATCGTTGTGATACCAGCGTTTAAACCTGCCTCAATGCCTTTAGGTGTATCATCAATATACAGGCATTCATCAGGAAGAAACCCCATATTCATTGCACTATACATCAATAAGTCTGGATCTGGTTTCCAACTATTGGTGTCAAAAGCTGAAAAGACTTTACCCGCGAATACATCAAATAATCCTGTAAGCTTTAAAGAGTGTTCAACCTTGTCTCTTGGGCCATTGGATGCTACACAATAATGAATATCATATTCATCCAAAAAATGGATTAATCGCTCTACACCATCCATTGGCTTCAGATAACGAATAAAAAGCATGTGCAATTCTTCTCGGTATTGTGGTTCAAGAAGATCAATTGACACATTAACACCCGAGTATTCAATAGCTTCACTTAGAATGTCTGCTAGCTTGCCACCTTTGAAATGATCGATACATTCTTGATAACTCATTTGTGCACCATATCGGCGTAGAACATTAACCAATGCTTGGCAACATAGGCGCTCACTATCAATTAACGTACCGTCACAGTCGAATATGACACACTTGGTAGAACTCATTAACATTTTGTTACTCCTTGAAAGCCATAGCTAAGCGAGGCTTCTTTATCTCTACCAATCCCTTAACCATCTCCTCTAAGATTGCGCACGATCGCTATTTAAGGTTCAAAATGATGAATTAGCTAAACATTAGCAATTTATTATAAGGTAGCTCAAAGTACTTAAATTGGAATTGTGTGAAAATATCACTTTAGGTTACTTGGCTATAATAGGTGAGTAATGAAGTCTTATAGTGACAAACATAACAGTTTATAAAAATAATTATTAATTGACTATGAATATCAAAGCATGATCACTTAACGTGCAAAATTTTTGTTTAGTTCACAGAACTTGGAAAATAGACCTCACTTGTTCTGTGCTCCACGAAGATTTATAAGACCACTTACTGAGCAGAGCATCAAAAAAATTAAGGAAATCTGTACATTAAACTTAAGTGATTAATGCAGGATCGACAGAGATCAACTTTCTAAAAGAACCACTTTACTTAAGCTTTCAATATCAGTGATTTTCCGTATCAAATCACAAACAAATTGTGAGGTAGACAGGCTTTTTGAAGTGAATAGATCAGAGATAAGCATGGTTTTTTCATCCTGAGTAACCATTGCTGCACCGATTGGATTACCATCTTTAAATCCGACGTATAGATCAATACCCGGTGTCAAAATAATTTGAGTTAAATACTCAATGATCATTTCTTGCTCATGCTTATCTGACCAGTGTTTCGATTGCATCACAGCATACATAACTGTCAAGCGATGAAAATCGACTCGGAAAATATCTTCTTCACTCAATACAGCTTCATACTGAGTAAGGGTATCAAGTTCTAATTTCTGATAGCTAAGTTTTTCTAATCGCTGAAAGTAAAGTTTGCGCCCTTCCAAACTTTCCTTCGTTGGAAACTCCACTTCTACCAAATTATGCAACCAAAGATTTTTACTGTTTATACATTCGAGCTGATTTTTATTCATTCTATTACCTTGGGGGCTCTTATTTGCTCTAGGAGACATCGTAAAAGGCTAAAAATAGGCTAAACATTATTTTCTATACAATAGCGACTTAGACGATGAACAACGTGATACATTAGCATGAAGACTATTACAAACCTAGTTAAAGTCCTGACATTGCGCTAGATTTTGTCAATAGAAGTTTTTTGTTTTACTGAGTAACATCTGATAAATTGTTACAATTCAAACGCCTGATAACAATAACTATGTCACTTAAAGAAAGTTAGGTGTCATTGATAAATTAAAATGTCAGCCAGAAAAAGGAAATATAATGAAAAAATACTTAGTCGCACTAGGGTTAATCTCCCTTTTAACAGGCTGTAGTGACAACGAAGTTGGTGACGTAAGTTTGGGGTTGTTTACGTTAAAAGACATTAAAATTGATCATATGCGAGATGATCTCGTACCTGGAGTTACCTGCCACATTGCATCGGTTGAAGCTAACTTAAGTTTTTCTGACCCAAGTGACAGCTCAATTTCCTGCCGCCAAACGGGTGAAATCACGCCTGAAATGATCGCTAAAATCGATAAAAGTAAATCTGGTGAAGTGGTATTTAAGCAATCTAAAAGTATTTTCTTTAAGACGATGAAGGTAAGACGTATCTATGATCCAACCACTCAAAGCTTGCTTTACTTATCTTATACCACCAAAGAAACAGAAGGCAGTTTCAAGCATAGCCTTTCAACAGTTCCACTTTGGGGAACAAAAGCATACGTGCAACCAACCGCGGCAACTTCAAATTGAGATTATTCAAACTATGTAACTAATTACTGAAAAAGCTGAGCCTGGTAAAGAGGTTAACAGGCTCATCGAGCTTAGGTATTCACAATGTGTTTTTTTAGTATTGATACAATCAACATCAATTGATGAAAAAATCGACACGCAAGTTCTATCTGCTCGGCTGTGTGAAGAAAATCCAATGATCTTATAATTTTGTGTGCTACAATCCGGCCTCTTTTTTTCTCACTCAAGAACAAGCATGAAGTTTCCTGGTCAGCGCAAATCTAAACACTACTTCCCGACTCACGCACGAGATCCGTTAGACAGTCACGTTCATCAAACCCAAAAACTGTACCGCCCTACTATCGTTGGAGTTGGTCAAACCATCGTGGATATTGAAGCTCGTGTAGACGACGCGTTTTTAGAAAAATATAACCTAAGCAAAGGTCACTCGCTGGTTCTTGAAGAGAGTAAAGCAGATGCACTTTACGAAGAATTGGTCGAACAAGGCTTGATTAGCCACCAATACCCTGGTGATACCATCGGCAACACCTTACACAATTACTCTGTGCTGGCTGACAGTAAGTCGGTCTTACTAGGTGTGATGTCTAAGAACATTCAGGTCGGCTCTTTTGCTTACCGTTACCTGTGCCGCACATCTTCACGTATGAACCTTAACCATTTGCAAACAGTAGATGGTCCCATTGGCCGCTGCTATACCTTGATTACTCAAGATGGAGAACGTACGTTTGCCATTAATGAGGGGCACATGAATCAGCTACTACCAGAAAGCATTCCAGAAGAAGTATTTACTAAAGCATCAGCTTTAGTGGTTTCTTCTTACTTAATGCGCGGTAAAAAGGAGGACCCGATGCCTCAAGCAGTTCAGCGTGCTATTGAGTTTGCCAAAAAGCATAATGTACCTGTCGTTCTAACACTTGGAACAAAGTATGTTATTGAAGGTAATGCAGAATGGTGGCAAGAATACATTCGTGACAACGTCACTATTATTGCAATGAACGAGGAAGAAGGTGCAGCACTTACGGGTGAAACCGACCCTCTTGCTGCAGCAAATAAAGCACTGGAGTGGGTCGATTTAATTCTTTGCACCGCCGGTCCTGCTGGCCTTTACATGGCAGGTTACACTGAAGACAGCACAAAACGAGAAACCACTCATAATATTCTTCAAGGCTGTATTGAAGATTTCAATAAGTTTGAATTCAGCCGGGCAATGCTGAAGAGTGATTGTAAGAGCCCAATTAAGGTTTATTCTCATATTGGCCCTTACCTTGGTGGCCCACTTGAAATCAAAAACACTAATGGTGCAGGTGATGCAGCACTATCTGCCCTTCTGCATGATATGGCGGCGAATTCTTTCCACCAAAAAGAAGTACCTAATTCAGAGAAGCACAACGTTAATTGCCTAACCTATTCTTCTCTGTCGCAAATTTGTAAGTACGCTAACCGTGTGAGCTATGAAGTGTTGACCCAGCACTCTCCTCGTTTATCTCGTGCCCTTCCAGAGCGTGAAGATAGCCTTGAAGAAACCTACTGGGACCACTAAATCAGTTCATACTGTACAAAATCTTGCTGTACAAAAGTTTGGATATAAAAAGGTCATCACTTGATGGCCTTTATACCCAAGTGACTTCAAAATTCATGATTCTTTGATAGAATCTGCATTCATTCACAACTTATTTAATACCTTCAGGACACTTCTCTTCAATACAATACATACTTTCCAACGACTCAACTTACGCATCCATCAATTTGATGCCTGCCTTACCCCATATTTGTTTACCTACTTTTGGAGCTTTTATGTTATCTGATATCGATATTTGCCGTAACACTTCCTTATCCGTCATTGATACCATCGCCGCTCATACAGGCTTGCTTCCAGAAGAATATGATTCCTATGGTAAATACAAAGCAAAAGTAAAACTTGACTGCCTTAAGCGTTTAGAAACACGCCAAACAGGAAAACTTGTTTTGGTTACCGCCATCACGCCAACGCCATTAGGGGAAGGTAAAACGGTGACAACCATTGGTCTTTCTCAGGGACTGTCCAAGATCAACCAATCGGTGATCGCATGCATTCGTCAACCTTCGATGGGCCCGGTGTTTGGTGTTAAAGGTGGCGCTGCTGGTGGTGGATATTCACAAGTGGCCCCAATGGAAGAACTCAACCTTCATTTAACGGGTGATATTCATGCGGTCACTGCTGCTCATAACCTTGCTTCTGCAGCATTAGATGCTCGCCTCTATCACGAGCAACGCGAGGGTTATGAAGCCTTTGAGCAAAGAACAGGGCTGACAGCATTAAAAATTGATATTAACCGTATTGCTTGGAAACGAGTGATGGATCATAACGATCGTGCACTCCGCATGGTTACCGTTGGTCAAAATGACGTTGGTAAAACCATCAATGGATTTGAGCGCTCGGATGGGTTCGATATTTCTGCTGCCTCAGAGCTTATGGCTATCCTTGCTTTAGCCGATGACCTTGCCGATCTTCGCCAGCGTATTGGCAAAATTGTTCTTGCTTATGATCTTGATGGCCAACCCATCACGACAGAAGACTTACAGGTCGCTGGTGCCATGACGGTAACACTCAAAGAGGCGATCAACCCTACTCTAATGCAAACTCTTGAAGGTGTACCAACGCTTATTCATGCAGGCCCCTTCGCTAACATTGCTCATGGTAACTCTTCCATTATTGCCGATAAAATTGGGCTTAAGCTGGCTGACTTTGTCGTCACAGAAGCTGGGTTTGGCTCAGACATGGGTTTCGAAAAAGCCTGTAATATAAAAGCGGCTGCGGCTAAGAAAGCACCAGATTGTGTTGTTGTCGTTGCCACTCTTCGCGGCTTAAAGGCAAATTCAGGTCACTATGACTTGCGTCCTGGTATGGCCATTCCTGATACTATCTTTAACCCAGATACTGAAGCGCTTAAAGCAGGATTCGAAAACCTGAAATGGCATATCAACAATGTTCACAAGTATGGCTTACCTGCAGTTGTAGCGATAAACCAGTTCCCACAAGATAGCGCTGAAGAACTCGCCGAACTAAAGCATTTGATACACAAACAATTTCCGGATGTAAAAGTCGCCATCAGTACCGCGTTCAGTGACGGTGGACAAGGTGCAACGGAGTTGGCTCAACATGTCGTTAGTACCTGTGAACAATCAACCGCTTTTAGACCACTCTATCAACGTGAACAAACACTGAAAGAGAAAATCATGTCAGTGTGTGAAGTCGGTTATGGGGCTGCTAATGTTGATCTCAGCCCAACGGCTAAGCAACAACTGACTCAATTCGAACAGCTTGGCTTTGATCACCTTGCCGTATGTATTGCGAAAACCCCTCTTTCTATTACACCAGATTCGGCTATAAAAGGCGCACCAAGCCACTTTACCGTACCGATTAGAGAACTGCGTTTATGTGCAGGTGCTGGGTTTATTTATGCATTATCAGGTAATGTGATGACCATGCCTGGACTTCCTGATAAACCAGCGTTTATGAAGTTAGATCTTGATGACCAAGGCCAAATCATTGGTATTGACTAATTTTATTGACTAATAAACTGTCTCCTAGTAAACAAAAACGCACGACCGAAATCGCGCGTTTTTATTTTCTAAGCTTTTTTGTTTAAACGATACGTTTCAAATAAGACGCTTCAAACTCATTCGATTAAACTTTACGTTTAACGTTAGATCTTAGGTTAACGCTAGTTCTTAGGTTAACACTATACATTACAAACCGTTGCCCAGCTTCCATCACTGCCAGGTTCGGAAGATGTCCACCAATTGGCTTGATACACCGCACCATTATGAATCACTTTATCCCCTTGGTTAGCATGGCTTGGGTTACCCGCCCAGTCTTTTTGAGGGAAATCAGGGTATGTCACCAAACCAGAGGTATCACAAGTACCAGGATCCGTTCCATCACCGCCACCATTTCCTGAATTTAAATCACCCGTTGGTAAGTCTGGTTGTTCAAATTTAAAGGCGAACGATTTGCCACCAGAGATCACAGCATAATTAGCTGGGCCTGATATTGGCAGGTAGTACACCATATCCAGTTCATAAGAGCCACCAGCAGGGAGCGTTTTCCATGCAGGTAGAGAGAACGACACTCGATGCATCACCCCATCCAAGCCGCCGATATTGTTTGGACGTGTATGACCAGAAGCAATCACACTTAGGCCACCTCCTGACTGATCTTTCGCGTTATCTGGTGCCGAAACAGGAATATCAAACTGAAACTCCGTACCGCCTGCAATATCTTGACCGGTATTGTTAGTAAAGGTGATGGTTGGGTTGATTGGGTAGTTCTGATCGCCAACTTTAAAACCACTGACACTGACTGCAATATCGACCGCTTCTGCGGGTATAGCTCCTGTAGCTAAGGTATTACCATATGGCGTTGCCGCTTTGAACTTGTCATAAATCGCCTTGGTCATGGTATTCCCCATGTGGTATTCACCGTTACCCGCCGCACACGCTTGTTCAGTCGTGTCGATAGCGGTACGCTGACCATTCGCATCAAGCACATAACAGTTGTAGTCACCTGCAAGTTCCCAGAACATGATGCCGCCAATTTCTTTATCAATCACGTAATCGGCTTTTACTTCAATCGAGGCTTTATCTTCAGTTGAAATAAACACACTCTTTTCAGCATTCCATAACCAAGGAGCAACGGCGACATCATCATAGTAGCGGGTATATGAGCCAACAAATTTATCTGAAGGATCATTCACCGGATCAAGGCCGTAAGCATCAGCGTAAGATCCCCAAATCCCTTTTTCTAGGTTTTTAGCATGCCACATCGGGTTAGAGCCTGCGCCCATTTCCCTGCCTTGTGGATCTAAATCATGCCACATGTTATCGATACCAATAGCACCATGGCCGCAGTTGTTTTTCTCTCCTTCGCCGGTACCCGGAGCACATTCAGATTGGTTAGGTAACGCCGCACGTCCCCACAGCCCATTATCGCCTCCTTTAACACCTTGCCAACCACGGGTGTAATACGGCACACCAATGTTGATACGTCCTGCAGGCATCGAGCCTCGGAAGTAATGATAAGCCCAGTCAGTATTCAGATATCCGATCCCACCATATGCAGCCGTATCGTAGACATTCCATTGCGCCAATTCAGAGTCTTTACCAGTATCATACAGAGCCGCATTGTGCCCAACATGATCATTCCATGCCCCATGCAAGTCATAAGACATGATATTGACGTAATCGAGATACTGCGTGACATCAAAAGTTTCCATGCCTCTGAGCAAATAACCAGAAGACGGTGCCGCAATGGTCAACATGTAGTGGATGCCATCTTGGGCTGAAGCGGCATCCAATTTTTCACGCAATACTTTCATTAACTCTTGGTAAGAAGCCCACAAATAAGGACGACGTGGTTCCATATAATCTTTGTCGTAAGGATTACCTGCACCGGCCATCGATGTTGGGTACTCATAATCAATGTCTAATCCATCGAACTTATAAGTACGCATCATTTCCACGGCCGAAGCGGCAAATTTTTCGATTCCTGCATGGTTTATAGAACCGTCAGAGTTAGTGGTCATGGTATAGAAACCGCCATCTGCCACTCGCTTGCCGTCTGGACCAAAGTGACCGCCCGTCTCTGCCCAGCCACCAATAGAAATCAACGTCTTAACATCGTGCTTTTGTTTGTAGGTGGCCAGTGCACCGAAATGACCTTTAAATCCTAAAGCTGGATCCACCTCCACATCTGGCCATGTTTTACCGGTTGCAGGGTTATCTGGGTCAGTCACATCACCAACATTGACTTTGCCATCAGAACCAATACTAACAAACGCATAGTTGATATGAGTTAACTGTTCCCAAGGAATATCTTTGACCAAATAAGTAGATTGAGGATCACCGCCACTTCGCCAACTTGTGAAATAGCCAATCACGCGTCGAGGATGGTCGGCCCCCATTAACTCACGTCCTTCCTCATCGTAGATACTACAGTACGGAACATCAAGGCCTGCGGTTTGATATAAGCCATCAGGACGACAGTTGGATGTTACGGCTCCGCCATTAACCGCCAGCACGGCAATAGAGGAGTCCGCACTTGCCCCAGCATCATCCGTTGCTTTGGCATAGATCGATAAAGAGCCCGCCCTCTCTGGGGTAAGCTCTAGTGTATAAGGTGCCGCTGTTGCCGTGCCGACCAATACACCTGCAGCAAAAAACTCAACTTTAGCTACTGAGCCATCAGCATCGGTTGCATTCGCCGTCAACGTCACACTTTGACCAAGTTCAACAGCTGAGCTAGACAGTAAAACGTCAACGGTTGGAATTTGATTACCCGGTTGGTCTGACGCAACCGTCACACTCACAGCGCTCACAGCACTGGCTGCATTTTTGTTGTCGTAAGCTTTCGAAGCAAGCTCATATGTCCCTTCTGTCGCAGTCCAATTGACAGAATAAGGGGCTGATGTCGCAGTACCAATCAAGGTACCATTAACAAAAAATTCGACCTTATCAATGCTTCCATCGTTGTCTGATGCTTCTGCGGTCAATGCAACAACATCCCCAATTTGAATTGGAGTAGATGAGGAAGGTGAAGTAAGAGCGACGGTAGGCAGTTCATTGACTGGTGGGGTGACTGGGTCAATGTCACAAATGCCTAAACTTTCCCATTCCCCCCATTCACTAGATTTAGACGGGCTATTATTTTGAGTCCAATAGCGAGCTTTATAAGCGATATTATCTTGTTGAACTTGATCACCACCATGGTAAACCTTCGCCGAATCCCATACTTCTAACGACGCACAATCAAAAGCAGCATGACTGCTAAAAGCTAACATGCATGATGCCGTTAACGAGCTAAGGGTAAAGATACCATTTATGGCTTTTCTACTGCCTAACTTCATCGATTTCTTCCTTAAGTTATTTACTTGATTCATCCTGATCTCTATGACTCTAGTCATAATCCAACTTTTATTTCACTGTAAAATAACTTAAGCGCAACAATTAAATAACACACCATTCACTCATCTTTTTTTAGTAACAGATCTCATAATTAGCCAAGAATGATGTAACAATGACCCACTTATTTTGGAGTAATAAATGCTTTTATTGCCGTTCCAGTATCGTAAAAATAAGTGCTGCTGTAATTTTTAAAACTTCACTTAGTAAACATTCATTACTTTTGTTATCTCAGTTACCGCCTTACTCGACTTGGGTAGAGAAAAATATTTATAAACAATGTGATCCAATCTTGATTTTCTCCACTATACACAGGACCACATGTTCTTTACTCTGCCAAAGCACTATTTTTACCTTTGGTTTACCTTATTTCGTAATGACAGCAGGTATAATCAACAAAAAACTTATTGAGCATTGCATTCCATTTCAAGATGCAATCTTCTTAGTTAGTTGTTATTGTAAGAAAAAATTCAGTATTCATAAGTGAGTCGTTTTGCAAGATCATATAAACGTTGTAGACTTTGACGGCGTGAACAAATGGTATGGTGAATACCATGCCCTCAAAGACATCAATTTTTCGGTCAACTTAGGTGAAATCGTTGTTATTTGCGGCCCTTCAGGCTCTGGTAAATCAACTCTTATTCGCTGTATTAATCACCTAGAATCAATCCAAGATGGACAATTGCAGGTATTAAGCCTCCCTGCTGGCTCTAAGCAACTCAAACCAGGGCAAATTGGAATGGTATTCCAACATTTTCATCTATTTCCTCACTTAACCGTATTAGAGAACCTGACACTGGCACCAATTAAAACGCTTAAACTCACTAAACATGAAGCCAATAAGCGAGCACGTCATTATTTAAAGCGGGTGAACATAGAAGAACAAGCACACAAGTTCCCATCCCAACTTTCGGGAGGCCAGCAGCAACGCGTCGCCATCGCTCGTTCCTTATGTATGGAACCTGACCTATTATTATTTGATGAGCCAACTTCGGCACTTGATCCAGAAATGATTAATGAGGTTTTAGACGTTATGGTTGAACTTGGTAAAAGTGGCATGACCATGATTTGTGTCACTCATGAAATGGGTTTTGCCAAAAAAGTAGCTGACCGCGTCGTATTTATGGATGAAGGTAAAATCATTGAAGTTAACTCACCCAATGAACTCTTCAACTCACCTCAGCACCCACGAACTCAAGCCTTTTTAAAGCAAATATTGAGTCACTAAGCATGGTTTATCGTTTATTCAAGCCTGTACTGCAAGCACTCATTCAGATTACTATCTTATTGTTTGGCATCGTATGGGTGCTTGAATCTGGTGCTCAAGCAATGGGCTACCAATGGCAATGGGATCGCATTCCAGATTACATCGCTTTCTATGAAGATGGACAATGGTGGCCAGCTGAGCTTTTAGATGGCGTGATGGTGACAATTAGACTCTCAGCATTAAGCTTATGTTTTACTCTCGTGATAGGCTTCATTACTGCACTATTACGGTTAAGCCACTCTATTATAGGAAGAGCCATCGGAAGTGCTTATGTTGAGCTCATACGTAATACCCCTTTGCTTGTTCAAGTTTATCTGCTTTATTTTGTGTTTGGCCCGATGCTTAGTTTAGATCGGTTTAGTACTGCCGTTCTTGCCTTGTCTTTGTTTCAGGGAGCTTATACCGCAGAAATTCTTCGAGCGGGTTTAAATAGCATTTCAAAAGGCCAATTTGAAGCGGCAAAAACCCTTGGCTTATCTTCGTTCCACACATACAAAACCGTCATTATGCCGCAGGTTTTGCAACGTACATTACCCGCCTTAACCAACGAAGTCGTGTCATTGGTAAAAAACTCGTCCATCGTCAGCGTTATGGCTATTTTTGATCTGACAACACAAGCACGAAATATCGTTTCAGAAACTGCAATGCCTTTCGAAGTGTGGTTTACAGTCGCGGCTATTTACCTTGTTCTGACGCTTACACTGTCAGCTATTTCAGCATTACTCGAACATAAATTAGGAGCCAGTTGGCGTAAACCATAAGGAATCTCTATGACTATTTTTAAAACCGCAATAACCGCGCTGTTCGGCTTGAGTTTAGCCTTACCTTCTATAGTAACGGCAAACACTGCAACACTAAGTTCTGCCTCTCCAGCAATAAGCAATGATGGAAAGAACACCCCGAACCTTGATGAAATTAAAAAGCGTGGCATATTACGAGTAGGTATGTCGACGTTTGTTCCATGGGCTATGCGAAATAAACAAGGTGAACTGATTGGCTTTGAAGTTGATGTCGCTAAACGCTTAGCCGCTGATACAGGCTTAAAAGTTGAATTTGTTCCGACTGCATGGGATGGCATCATCCCTGCTCTATTAGCTAAGAAGTTTGATGTCATTATTGGAGGGATGTCAATTACACCGGAACGATCCAAAAGCGTTCTATTTACCAAGCCTTATTCACACTCAGGTGTACAAGTCGCCGCCAATAAAAAGCTGGCCGAGGGTTTCAATGAGTTTTCTGATTTTAACTCTCGCCGAGTGAAAATTGCGGCTCGTCGAGGCGCTTATACCGTCCAAGTCGCTAGGGAGAATTTTCCTAAAGCCAAGATTCTTCAATTCGATGATGAGGCCCAAGCTTTCCAAGAGGTTCTTAACGGTAATGCTCATGCCGTTATCGCCTCGAGTCCTAAGCCTGAGCACGAATCAGTGAAACATGCCAACAAGCTCTTTTTGCCATTCAGTGAACGCTTATCCAAAGGTAATGAGGCCTTTGCCGTCCGTCTGGGAGAGGAAGACAAACAAGCTTTCTTTAATCAATGGATTGAAGCACGAACTCAAGATGGTTGGCTCGATGAACGTTATGAATATTGGTTCTCGACTTTAGATTGGCAAGACCAGATAGCTAAGGCTAAGTAATTGTATTTTAGAGTTTGACCTGAAGCGCTTAACTTTAAATCCCCAAATAAACGTAACAAGCTTGGGGGCTTAAGTATTCTGTATCTAGTTATAAGTAACAAATAAACAAAAGATAAATAGCTCGATCTACTTTATGCCCGTAAAGTAGATCGAATGCATTAAACGCACAAGGAACTTGATGTGAATCGTTCTTACCCCGTCCACCAACAGCCGCCTCAGTCCAACACACTTTTTAAACGCCTCAATGGCCTTGATTGGTGTCTATTACTGATTTGTACCGTTGCCGTTTTGTGGTTCATTCAGCGTTCAACGGTCGGAATTAACTATATCTGGCAATGGCGTGAAACCATCGATTTACTTTTCACCCCGACACAAAATGGCGGGATACCTTATTTTTTTCAAGGTTTAATCGCGACCCTTCGTTTGAGCCTGTGGGGCTTAGCCTTTGCAGTATTGTTCGGCGTTTTGATCGGCCTAGCTCGATTTTCTCATTCTTCTTGGCTGAGATTGCCAGCCACGGGCTTTATTCAGTTAGTAAGAAATATTCCCCCTCTCGTATTTGTGTTTATCTTTTATTTTTTTATCTCGAACCAAATCATTCCTTTGCTTGGTCTTGAATCTATTCTACGTCAACACTCAGGTGAGATTTCCACATTACAAGCATTCTTGTTTGGCCCTGCGAATTTGTGGGAAAACTTACTCTCAGGCGTGTTTTGTATCGGCTTACTGTCATCGGCTTATATTGCCGAAATTGTTCGAGCTGGATTACAAGGAATAGATAAAGGACAGTGGGAGGCATGCCAATCTCTTGGATTATCTCGCTGGGTAACCTATCGCAAGGTGATTGCGCCACAAGTATTCAAAGCCATTAGCCCCGCTTTGGCAGGACAAACCATCTCGTTAGTTAAAGATACTTCTATTGTTTCATTGATTTCAATTCAAGAGATGACTTTCGTTGGTACAGAAATGGCTAACTCGTCTGGGTTTATTTTTGAAGTGTGGCTAATCGTAGGCTTGGCTTACTTTTTACTTTGCTTCTTTTTGTCTTACCTATTCAAACAAATAGAGAAGCGCACGCAATAATTTACATCAGAGCGAACATTAAATTATTGCGCGTAAAATTAATTCGGTTTGATAAAACAGGCACCCGATTAGAAAAAGTCAATGCTATTACGACCGCTTTTCGGGTCTCTAACCGATTCCGATGTTTTTTTGCCTTGTTTGTTTTTATGCGTAGATTGAGGCTGAGCGCTACTTTGCTCACGGCGCTGTTTGTCTGCCGCTTTTCGACCTGTCGACTGTGGGCCAGACGGTTTAGGGTTGGTCATTTTTGATTTATGGGACTTTGCGGCCTTCTTCTTCTGTCGAGAAGCTTGCTCCTTTTTGAGTTTTTTCTCTGCTTTTTGCTCAGTGGTTTCTGTCACTGGAGCTTCACAAATAACCACATAATATTCTTGATTAAATTCAAAAAAGTCACCATCGTACATTTTACGACGTTTACGAGTTTCTAGCTCTCCATTGACCGCAACGTAGCCTTCATCGATTACATGTTTGGCTTCCCCACCGCCACTGACTAAATTGGCAATTTTGAAGAGTTTGTATAACTCGATTGGATGCGCATCAACTTCAATGCCAATAGCTTCAATTTCAATTTCTTCATCTTGCGAGTCTATTTCGTTTTGGTAATCTTGGTTCATCTTATCCACTCTTACTTTATGACGGTCGCAGTGTAAACGGAATAGCCAAAAATAGAAACGTTAACTTAATATCACATTATGTTGCTTTTTAAATCATCACCAAGCTAGCTCTCACCTACAACAAGGTGTATATTTTAGTCATATACTCAATCTAACTGACTGAAAATGAGCGCATCGCCCCCACTAAAGCGTATTACTTTTGCCACTGCCAATTTACTTAACTTCCTTGAGCCGCCAAATGCATTCTACGACTTCGAAAACATATATTCGCATCAAGATTGGCAAGGTAAACTAAACTGGACTCAGCAGCAGATTGAAAAATTGAACCCTGATATCATAGGTCTGCAAGAAGTTTTTAGTATTGAGCAAACACGTACGTTTTTTAACGATATCGGCTACCCCTACTTTGCCAGTGTGGACACTCCGCATGTTGAATCCGATTATATTTATAGTCGACCTGTTGTCGCCATTGCGTCACGATTTCCGATTGAAAAATGTTACCCTGTAACTATCGATGAGCCTGCGCTAAAAGCCTATGGGGATTTTCAGGCTCCCACTTTTAGTCGCCTACCACTTTGCGCGCAGGTTGTGCATCCTCGACTGGGCCATATGGCGGTCTATGTTACCCATCTCAAATCACAACGCCCTGCGGAGGCCAGCCAACAGGAGCTTTCCTCCCACCCTCTGGCACGTTGGCTTTCTACCCAGCAGCGTGGATGGGAAGCTGCGATGTTAAGGCATGCAATGCAGATTAAATATGCCAGTCGACCCATGCCGACTATCCTATTAGGGGACATGAACCAACCTATTTCTGAGAATAGCGTAACTCAGGTTCTGTTAACCAATAACCATGACAGCCTAAAGCAAGAATTACAGTTATATGATGGATGGGCGTTGCAAGCTCCTCCTCCCACAAAGGACAGGCCGGCAACACACTATCATTTCGGTACAGGTAACGTGCTGGATTACATTATTTTATCTCAAGAGTTCTGCCCAACTGATGATAGAAGCATTGCTCAAGTCATTGATTATAAAGTTAGCGACAAGCATTTAATTAATCCTTGCTTTGAACAAGATAAATATGCCAGCGATCATGGGTTTGTTGCACTTACTGCAGAAATTTATATTTAAACATGACTATTAACATAATAAAAACAATTTTAGAACACAAACACGGAATTATTATTCACCTAGAAATCTTTTAATTTATCTCATATCATCAACTTAACCGAATTATGTGTAGTTTATCAAACTAACCACACTTTGATAATCTAACGCATTGAATTTAAAAAATAAAAAATCCAATATACGCCTTCCTTGAACTATATTAACTGAGCTCAAAAAACAATATCACTAAGGTACAATATTGCTAGTTAAGCAAAATTGTTATGATGAGATGTTTGTATGACGAAATTTTCTTACGACATAATTATCTTGCTACGACTCAATCAATGAAACGGACTCCGTCAAAGTGACTTATTAATGAGCAAAAAAAAAATAAAACCTTTAGGCGTTGAAATTTCCATGCTCAAATTAAACGAAAGTGACATATTTCTTAATCAAAATGCAGAAAACAAATGTGATGCAATAAAGCAGATCGGCCATTCTCTTGTTTCCAAAGGGGCTGTCGAATCTTTCTATATTAATGCCATGCTAAAACGTGAAGCTCAGTGTTCAACCTATTTAGGTAAAGGCATTGCTATACCTCACGGAACCCTTTCTACGAGAAACCTAGTAAAAGAAACTTCTGTCGTCATACACCACTACCCAGAAGGTGTTGAATGGGATAATGGTCATGCTGTATACATCGTGATTGGTATCACCGCTAATTCTGATGAACATTTAGATATTTTAAAGCAGCTTACAAGAGTGCTTGGTAGCGAGGCTATTCAGCAAAAGATTCGAACCTTAAGCAATAAACAGGACGTGATTGAACTTTTTCAAGGCAATAATCAACGAGATATTCTATTTGATAAAAGTCTAATTCAGAAAAATTTTCCTACCACCAACATGGTTGAGCTCATTGCAGCGGCAGCAGGCTTACTAAAAAATAAAGGGTGTGGTGACTCAATATTTACCTCAGAATTGACATCACAAATACCATCCCCTTTAGGTAAAGGGATATGGATTATTGGCACCAATAAGCATGTCATACAAACAGGATTTGCATTGATTACTAGTCAACAGTCGTTTACCTACAAAAACCAAACGGTCAAAGCATTAATCGCCTTTGCTGCAAACAGTTGTAACCATAAGAAGTTTCTAGATGTTATTTCTACTCTTATTTTTGAACAGAATCATTCGCTTCTGCTGAATGCAAATGATGAACAACTATTGTCACTTTTCTGTTCCCAGAAAACATTGTCCAGAGAAAAGAATCACTCCAGAAGTGCAACTTTTGTCGTAAAAAACAAACACGGGCTGCATACTCGGCCAGACACAAAGCTCGTGGCAGAAGCTCGTAAGTTTCGCTCAATCATTCACGTTACTAACCTCAATAACGATAGCAAAACAGTTAACGCAAAAAGCTTGATCAAGGTTCTTTCTCTCGGAGTAAAAAAAGGACACCATCTTACATTTATTGCAAATGGGCAAGATGCAGAACAAGCGATCGAATCTATTGGTAAAGTTATGACTTCAGGACTTGCCGATCGAATAGGAACACCACCATGATTTGCCAAACAACACCAAATACTTCGACTAAAAAAGTCGTCACCGTCACTCTTAACCCTGCGTTAGATCTCACTGGGTCTTTGGATACTCTCAATGTAGGCAACGTGAATATCATCAATGAAAGTCATTTTCATGCAGCTGGTAAAGGAATTAATGTTGCCAAAGTCCTCGCACAGCTAGGAGCAGAAGTTACCGTTACAGGCTTTTTAGGTCAAAATAACACAGAGCCTTTTGAACAGTTATTTAATCAATTGAATGTCACTGATGCCTTTATTCGTGTTGCTGGCGACACACGTATTAATGTCAAGCTAGTCGAAGACAATGGGCAAGTGAGTGAAATTAATTTCCCTGGTTTACAAATTTCAAAAGACTCTATTGCTCAATTTGAGAACACTTTATATCAACTTATGTCCAATCATGATTATTTTGTTTTTTCGGGCAGCCTACCTGCGGGAGTATGCCCAACACAATTGGCAATCTGGATTGAACATCTAGGCATAAATGGCAAGAAAGTCATGTTTGATAGCAGTAAATCAGCTCTAGCAGAGGGCATTAAGGCGACACCTTGGCTGATCAAACCAAACCATGAAGAGCTGGGGGAATACTTAGGTCGAGAGCTTGACACTAAACAAGCCTGTATAGAAGGAATAAATCAACTAAGCCATACTGGAATAAAAAACACTATAGTTTCGATGGGATCATTAGGAGTGATATGGCGTATTAAAGACGAGTATCTCTATGCTCAACCTCCCGTGATTCCAGTAGTAAGTACCGTTGGAGCCGGGGATTCCTTAGTCGCAGGAATCTGCTGGGGGCATATACAATCCATGGAACCCATCAAGCTGTTACGTTTTGCGACCGCTCTTTCTGCACTGGCTGTAACGCAAATAGGTGTCGGATTCACATCCCAAAATGAACTTAAATTTATTCTTGAACAAACTCAAGTTAGTCACCTCTCCGCAGATCACCTACTTTAAAAAATTTAAGACAAGCGACTTTCTACGAGGGAATATGAAAAACATTGTGATCATTACTGCTTGCCCAAGCGGGATAGCAAATAGCATACTTGCAGCCGGCCTGCTAGAACAAGCAGCCGCTAAATTAGGTTGGCATGTAAAAATCGAATGTCAGACAAACCTCATTCAACCACAAATTTTGACTGAGACTGATATTGCACAAGCTGAAGTAGTGATCATTGCCTCTGACGTTGCTATTGATACCTCTCGATTTGTTGGCAAGCAAATTTATCAATCTGAGATTAGCTCTGTTATACAGGATGCGACTTTTTTCCTACAGACGGCAGTGGCTAATACCGCAATTTTATTAGAAGCAACCTCAACTCCCACCAGCAAAAAAATTGTAGCGGTCACTTCTTGCCCAACCGGGATTTCTAACACATTTATGACGGCAGAAGCCCTAGAAGAAGAATGCAGACGTAGAGGCGACCATATACGAATAGAAACACGAGGTTCTATTGGTACTAAGCAAACCTTATTGCCAAAAGAAATCGAGCAAGCCGATCTCGTCATCATTGCTGCAGATATTGATGTCCCATTGACTCGATTTCATGGTAAAAAATTGTATTTCACCACCACCAACCTTGTCTTGAGTAACCCAAGTGACGAGGTCAATAATGCTCTCAAACAAGCAGAAATATATATGCCTTCTAATACAGAAGATTGCTCTACAAAATCTCCTAGGATAGAAGCAAGCATCAATAAACATCTCATGACAGGCGTATCGTACATGCTCCCTGTCGTAGTAGCGGGTGGCATTTTAATCGCACTATCTTTTATGTTTGGAATTGAAGCGTTTAAACAAGAAGGCACTCTGGCATCAGCCCTCATGACGATCGGTGGTGATGCCGCTCTGGAACTTATGATACCAGTACTTGCCGGTTTTATTGCTTACTCCATCGCGGATAGACCTGGCTTAGCCCCCGGTATGGTAGGTGGTATGCTAGCACATTCAATAGGAGCTGGCTTCCTTGGAGGTATCGCTGCTGGCTTTATCGCAGGTTATAGCGCAAAATTCCTTGCTGAAAAAATATCACTTCCGTATGTTTTAGATACTCTGAAGCCTGTGTTGATCATTCCTTTTGTCGCAACGCTCATTACTGGCCTGAGTATGATTTATATCATTGGCCATCCTATTGCCGGTTTAATGAATGAATTAACTCATTTTCTCGATAATCTGAGCTCAAGCAATGCTGTTTTACTTGGGCTTGTCTTGGGTGCAATGATGGGATTTGATTTAGGAGGTCCAGTTAATAAAACTGCGTATGCATTTGGTGTGGGTTTATTGGCTTCTCAAACATACGCTCCTATGGCGGCAATAATGGCGGCTGGTATGGTCCCCGCAGTAGGAATGGGTATTGCTACGCAACTTGCTAAACCTTGTTTCAACAAAAGCGAGCGAGAAGCAGGCAAAGCGTCTTTTTTACTCGGGCTGTGTTTTATTTCTGAAGGCGTGATCCCTTTTGCTGCCAAAGATCCTTTCAGAGTTATTCCTGCTTGTATGGTAGGCAGTGCAGTCGCTGGAGCACTATCTATGTTATTTGGAGTAAACTTAATGGCCCCTCATGGTGGGTTATTTGTTTTATTAATCCCTAATGCAATCTCACCAGTTTTACCCTATTTAGGAGCAATTAGTGCTGGGAGTTTAGCCACTGGAGCAATGTACGGGTTATTAAAAATCAAGTCTAACAATAAGCTAGTGAACTGCGCCCAAAAGTAAAACTAAAAACGAGGGGATTTCAAGTCCCCTCTTCATTTGCGTTATTACTTTGGCGTCGATTCAATATCGACATGATTGGTTTTCATATTCACAGTTGCGTGGTAAAGACTTTGTGGCTCACCATGGTGTTTAAAAGTGAAGTGATAGACATAATCCGGAGTCCAAAGCATCGTTTGATCCAATGGCATAATATCGTAGCCATCTTGCTGGTAAACTTCTGTCGCCATCACATTTGCAATCGCAGCAGAAGTCTCTCTTATCACCGTTGGTTGTGTTGATGGATTATTTGGATAAGATTGACCATTAAAACTCATCTTACGATAAGCACCGTTACTCCATACAATAAAATCTTGCCATCCATTTGAACGAGTTTCAGCAATCAGTATCGGTGTTCTTGTTATCGTCATTCGGTTGATCACATGACCTACATTATCAAATATGTAAGCCACACATCCACCACTACCACAGAAGTAAGGCTCTTGCATCAGCACAATATGTTCCGCACTTCCATCGTGATTAAGATCAGCAGAGCCAGTTAAGTAACGCGGATTATCGTCTTTGACAGATAATCCAACTGGCATAAGAATACTGTTATCCACCCATGTTGCTATCGATGCTGCATCTGCACTTTTAACACTCTTTATCCCATCATGAGTAGAATCAGAAGAGAAAAGGCTGCCAATAGAGCTACACCCAGACAAGGCCAAGGAGCTAAGAAGAAGAAAGCTGTGTAATCTGTAATTATTCATATAAATTGACTTTGTTTTTCATGGACTGAGTTAGTATACGCATTAACCTCTAACTTTATGAAATTAAATTGTCACCATTTGAATTTATTCGGTTAAAAAGTACCTCACTCACAACATAGACAAATCTTTCAAACCAGTAGCTTAGTAAGTTAAAGTCGATAAATCGACGAATAAATGGCGACAATGAGTTTATTACACCAATTTTTAGAAAGTGATATGCAAAGAGATCTACTGGAGAAGCTTATAGAATTCCATGTCAATGAATTTACTGATTTATTTACGGGGAACTCAAAGTAAGGCAAGGCAGCACCATATTATGAAGAAAGAGACCTTGAGTTCAGCACCTCAGAAACCCCTTCTGTAATAAAACTTCATAAATTATCAGTTGATCTTATGACTGAAAGAACAACAATGATAAAAATTATAATTTTTGAAGGCATTATGAAAAGCAACTTTCCCATTTCAAAAACAAACCACCTCATCCAACAATATGAAGGTGCTAATACTTCATTTAACATTAGATCTGTTTTTAACAAAAAAATTAAACCACCATTTACAGCAATCAACTTAGCAGTGAAGAAAGTACATAATCAATATATTATCAATAAAGCCATAAAAATGACTTTAGTCGAAGCAGAGAAACCCACCAAAAAAGAGAGTAATATACAATATGAAACTCTTTATAATCATGTTATTTTCCGAGCAACCTCTGAAGTGAATTCACACTTAGTCCAGAAAGCTGATGAAATAGTTAAGAAAGTTGATAAAACTCAAGCTAAAGATAGAATAAGCAAAGCTAGGAATAATATTGAAGAAGAGTTAAAAAGCTTCATGAAAGTCGATAATTTAATGAATTCAGGACCACTTTATGCTTTCCTAACTTCTCAAATGGAAGGGAGTATGAAATCTTTGAATAAAAATGAAAGGGATGCAATGCGCAAATCGGCATATGAACAACTTGATCAACATATTGATAAGATTATTAAAAATAAGAAACTCAATACTCATTCGATACAAGAAGTTAAGCAACATGTAAACCTGCTTGTAAGTAAAGAATTTGCTGAAACAAAAAGAACATTCAATAAGCTTCTCAGGCGCAATCAAGATTTTCCTATAAAGTCACAAAAAATCAGCTAATCGTAAAGCTCCTGAAGGAAGTGGAAGCAGGCTGAAAGGTAAGCGAAGTCTGTCGGGAATACTATATACTAAGGCGCCCAAATGAGCGCCCTATAACATCTTTAATTTTTACAGCAAACCACTTACACTTCTACTGTTTTAGTGACACCTTTTTCAGGAGGAAGTTTGATAAACTCATACCATTCTGTAAGGATTGTTAAAAACATCGTTGTCGGAATAAATTGATTGTAGGAATCATCAAAATTAAAGTAAAGTTCCGTAAGCTCTCTGCCTATATCTGCGGAGAATGTTTCACTAGTTATATCTCCCCTTTCAAGTTGACCTTCTATGACTTTCTTAGTTTCCTCAATTCCATCTTTGGCTCTTTCGATCACTGCTTTAAACCCCAATCCACCATCATCCGTTAAAACACCAACTAATGGGTCACAGTTTTTAAAAGCAGGTGTGTCGTTAATACCACGAGCGAATGGCTCATCGAAGAATTCAAACTCCCAATAAAATTTAATTTTCATTAATATTTCTCTTATCTTAAAGGGTGAACCGTTGGGTTCGGATATAAGTATCAGAATTTATAAATTTATAAGGTTCGAAAATCTAGGCAAAACGTGCTTTCTATAGACAGAACTGTCTGTTGCATTGGCTTAGTATAAAATTTGACAATATTAATAACAGCCACATTTTTTGAATAAGAATATAGTTATCTAACTCATAATATATACAAGCCTTTTAAATCAGCAGCTTAGTAAGTTAAAGTCGATAAAATGGCGACACTGAGTTTGTGTCGCCAATTTTTAGAGAGTGATACTCGAAAAGATCTACTAAAGAAGCTGTTGGACAAAAGCACGTTAGAGTATGGATTCTAACGTGCCAAAACTGGATTAGAAAAAGTATCTTGATGCCTTAAATGCTTGTTAGTTGTTATTTCGCTAGCTAGAAAAAGCTGCCTTCAATTTCGCCCACCAAGTTAAGGTTGCTTTATGCTTTTCTGGCTTCTCATAATATATATCTACGAGTTCATTATGGCATTTATCCATCAATGCTTTGATTACTGGAGGCTCTTCTATTTCAATGGTTATTCTGCTTTCTTTAAACTTTAGTTCCTCTGACTCTAAGATATAATCACGACCTGACAGAGAAAGTTCGAGCTGCAAGTACTTTTGTCTAAGCGTAGAATGAAGGATAGCTTTAGCTTTTGTGTCAACAACCAGTTCAAGTACCTGTAGCAGAGCTGCTATACACATGAGCCATGTCGCTAAACCTGGGGGAGCTGATTGAGACTGATATACAGCTGTAAACGCGGCAGAACTCATTAGCAATGTAAACGCAGTAATAAATTTGCCTAGTCGAGTATATGCCGCCTGTAAATGCATATGATAACGAATACCAAGTCTAGTATTCCATAGCAAGTCCCAATGCCTGTCAAAATCATCTTCTGACGGTGTTATTGACGTAGTCGACATAGTTACTACCTTACTTTTTATCTCCGTTCCCTCTTTTAGGTCTAGGAGGTGTCATCTGGGATTGAGATATATTGTTACTTTTATTCGTACCACTAGTTGGAAAATCGCGACTATAATTCGAGCTTTTATCGTAATTCTCCTGGGCTGGTACTCCCTTATCTTCGTATTGCTTGCCCGTATCTTTATTAGTCTTCTTGCACATATATGCCTCCTTTTTAATATAGACGAAGAATACATCAACTTATGAGATTTTAAAGCTAGTCAAACTTTAGATTTGCAACCAAGCTCACATGACAACTAACGCCGCGTTAAGTGGTGAACTTAGCTTGGGTATAAAAAATTCGCTTAATAAAGTGTTTAGTCTAAGTGGTATAGATTATTGGTTAGGAGATTGTTCTCGACATGCTGTAAAACCTATCATCAGCGTTATCAATCACAAAACCAACCCTTTCATAGAGATGAAAAGCTGGGCTGATTTTAAATACACGTAACTTAAGTCGATTAGCGCCTGATTCAATGGCTAACCTTTCACATTCAGACAGTGCTAACGCACCAATACCTTTATTTTGGTATCTCTCGCTGACTTGCAAGTCACGAACATAACAACCGTCGTTATCAAAGGTTAAACGAATTGCTCCAACTACCTCACCATTGACCAGGATATCGAAATTGGCTAAATCTTGAATTTGGTCTTCGATTTTTGAGCAATCCCAATCAACAGAATAATGCTCGTAGTATGAGCGCATATTTACATAAGTAATCTCAGCCGAAAATGCTAAATCTTCTGTTTGTTGATACGAAACCATTAAACCTCCTAACGCTGATTAGATGACAAGTTGTCGTCTTTCATCCCTCGATAATGCAATGGTTTTTATACTAACTCAATTGATAATCAATAAATTATGACACATTAAGGGAAGTTAGACTGCAAGATATCGGCTATGACGGGAATGAACAGTTATCAACTCAATCGAATAAGCTTTAGTAGGGCAATGCACGCACTTTGATTCTTTAGAGTATTTAATCTAAGTGATTTTGGGGCAGAAACGAGTTAGGCTGTTCGCTCTCATAGGTGTGATCACCAAACGATTCTACCCTGTCGTAACTACCAAGCAACTTTGTAAGAGCACGTTTTTCACCATTGCCTCATTCTCTCACGTACCCTGTCTAATCATCAGAAATGTGTCGATGTAGAAAGTAAACAAGAAAAAGCCCCTTTTCCCAACAAAATAAATAATCACCTTATTAAACAGCAATTTAAGATAATAACGCAGAGTTAATGGCGAAAAATGGCGACGAGAAATACTTCACCAGTTTCGTTGAACTCAAATTTGACTCTGAGTCTGTAATGTTATTCTGTAATCCAGTTTTGCTCGATAGCATAAAACTTTGCTTTATCAGTCAGAGTATAGGCACTTGCAGCCCACCCACCTCCAGTGAGCTGAATGAAACCATCTCGACATAGTTCAGATATATATACTTCAGCAAATATTTTTGAGCAACCAAGTAACGCATGAATCTCTTCAAACGCTAGAATACCAGCTCCTGCATTATAATTATTTACCCACGTTTTAAGTAGTTCCATTTTTTTATCTGTCACACTCTCAGCAGGATTGGCGATGACTGACTCGAATGATTATTACCAACTGGAGGTTCTTTAAATAGTGGAGCTTGATGAATTTCACGCAGAAGGTTATCAAACTGCAACTCAAATTCATCATCACGAGAAAAGTTTATATACATTCGAGAGCTCAAAAATATTGGAACATTATGAGTCCCAGTTTGTCGAATTAATGGTATAACCTTTTTACTGTCAACTTCACGCATATACTCAGAAGTCATAATCATTTTTTCGTAGCCAACATTACCTAAACCATCATTTGCTTTTGTAACATAAGTTTCTGTACAAACCATAATTATTCTATCTGAATCCGAAACATTCTCCTCCATAAATTGACCCAAATCATCACCTAGGCTGACTCTAAACTGGTCTAAAATTGCATCGACGCCAGCATTTCGTAAACGCTGAGCTAATTCTAATACCCATTTTTTATGACTTTGGTTGTCATGTGAATATGAAATAAATACTTTAGGTACATTGCTGCTCATTTTAAACCCCTTCTTTTATATAAAGACAAAGTAGAATTGGTGAAAGTATATTACTTAGTATGTCATTTAGACTCTGTTTTTTTCTGTACCATTTCAGATGAAGAGTTAAAAGACTTTGCAATTCCAATTACCTCTTTCACTTCTTTTATAAAGTCCGGTACATTTTTAGTATTATCTCTCTCATCGTAAAAGCTAAAAAAATTCTTTGCTAAGTCTCTTTTTAATTCAGCTCTCTCTTTTATACTAAGTTCAGATAAGTACGCACCTATACTTGATAATTGAGTACCTCTCTGTCTGTAAACATTCTCTTTAGTTCGGTGGCTTGCAGACTCTTTAAGTAAATATATAAACGGTGTAGTTAGTAATGTAATAGTTAAAAATCGGATCAAAAACCATTGGAAGGTTAGTTTTGAATCGGTTTCTTGTGCTTCCCCAAAAAAACCTAAGAAGCTATTAAATAGGTAAATAGAAAAGCCTATTACTAATATCAAACCGGACACACCGATTATTCTTAGCCAGTCTGCAGCTTTTTGCTCTTTATCAGCCTGAATTCTATTTGCATTCGACTGGTGAGCAGTACTTATATCACCAAGCACTCCTTGTATATCTTTTTTATATGTATCGAATTCTTGAATTTCAATATTAATTCTATTTTCTATCTCGGATATCTGTGAATCCACCTGACTATTAAATTTATTAGCAGCTTCCTGAGCAGATAATTGAATTTCATTAATCAAATTTCGACCGTGGTTTGTTACTGCCTCTAAATTAGAACTTTGCTGTTTAGAGAAATTCTTATCAATATTTCCCATCAAATCTTGAGCTGTAATTTTAATTTTTTCTTCAATTTCTGATAACTCGCCTTTAAACGTCTCTAAGTCTTCCTCCAACCTTCTCGATTTAGAGTCGGCTCTTTTAAATAACTCCATACCAAAAGAATTTATTTTATTAATATAACCATCGGCAGTTTTTTTTAAAGTCCCATTTAAATTAACAACTTCATCATCAATACTTGAATTAGGATCCAATAAACAAAGAGCCATAATGTGATTATTCACTAGATCAATACTTCGCACTACCTCTGAAAGCATTTTATCGCTTTTATTTAAGTCATATTTAACATCTTCCGTTAAGATAAATCTACTTGGGCTCATTGAGTTACTTAATGAGTTATTTTCATCTATAAATATAATGTTTTCCCTGATTTTTTTAATTATATTTGATAGGTTATACCTCAACTCATTGACTGAATCTAATATTTCCAAATTACTTGCACTATGAAAATATTCTTCTATAAGAATATCTAAGTCTGAAACCTGTAAAGGTTCCACATCTATTCCTGTAGCAATAAGTGCACTTTTAATCTTCTTGCTATTTAATAAATCCAAGCAATAAATGATACTATCCTGAGCATCACTTAGGTGACTTAATGCATATTTTCTATATTTTGATTTATAGCTTTCTTTCATTTTTAAACTTTCAATTTATAGTTAAAAATCGTTAAAACATTTATTTAACTTTAGATAATACACTGGCTGATATACCAGCCTCAATATACTGCTCACAAGCAAAACGAAATTGTGTAAGATAGCTTTCACCAGATAGCATTTGATAGTTAGAAATAGTGTTACATTTTTCAGATGGATATATTACTGTCAGATTATCAACTTTATTACAATAAATCACATTTCCTTCTAACTTTTTTTTGCCTTGATACACGGAACATGATTCATATTTAACCTTCAAACCTGTAACTTTTCCTTTTTCCAATCCTCTATTATTGAGTTCCAACGCTCCGAATACAAATGTAGGGTATATAATAATTATTAAAGTTATCCCTATTTTTTTTATTGTATATTTCATCATTTTTTAAATTGCCCTCTTAATCGGAATCCAAATAGACCTTATATTATTACAAATATATAAAAATCAAATTTACAGAGTGCCATACCAAAATGTTAATGACAAAACAAGTTATTAATCGTTTCGACAAACATTTTCTATGATAAAAATCACTCCATATACCGCCTAAATCTCTAAGAGGAAAAACTTGCTTAACTCACCTTGCTTTAACGAGATATTCCGAACAACACGTTCGCTGATAAAGCCGTTTGAAGCACTGCCATACTTAACTTTTAGACTCTTAGCCTTTAGACTAAAGCTATAAAAAATCACAAAAAAACGCCCGACTTGGGCGCTTTAAATCATTTATTCTTAAGCCATGGTGATCACTTTATTTGATAGCTACCTGCAGAGCTCCCAGCATCAACCGTGACCTGAGCATTTTGCGTGATTTCGTCTATTACCGCGTGGGCAATCGCTTCGGCCATGGCGGCGCTTTTCGCGTGTGGGCCATTGGTCTCAAACCCTCTCGCTTGTAACTCTTTAACGAGTTTGTTTGTCAGTGATGTTTTATCTAATGCCATTCCTTACCCGCCTTAACCGTTGAAGATAAATCAGAGTGAGGTTTGCCCGTGTACGCACAAATACAATCGCCTTGCACCACACCTTTGCCCCCATTCATGGTGATAAGGTCAGCACTAAAACGCATGTTCTTCGCACTGGCTTCGATGTCTTTCTCAACTTAAATCACCTGATTTCCAAGCACCGTCAGTTTGTCATCCAAGCCAACCACTACATCAGGTAACTGGCCAATCACTTGCGCCCATTCCCCACCACTGGCCAAGTGCATGCTTTCTAATGTGGCGAGGTTCATGGCATCGCCTGCCAAAACATCAATTGCCCCCATCGCCTCAATGCGCTTTTTCCCCCAATGAACTCTTGGCTGTGTTCCACCGTGTAAAGCTCATGCAGACCAAATTCACTGGTGTGCTGCTCGGCTCGCTCTGTGGTTTGAAACGCCTCGATTAAACGGGTTTGGTCTGTACTTTGGCGATGATGCCCTGCGGTATCCGTGGGCGAATGGAAGGGTGATAACCCACTGCAGTCTGTTCGGCAATTTAAATTGCACGAAACAGAAATGGAATTTTTAACTATTGAAGAAATGCAAAATTTAATATTCAAGTCTGAAGTGCATGAGTTCCACGGCGACATACACAAGATCATCAAACTTTGTTTGGCAACAGGTGCTCGTTTTCGTGAAGCATCTCGCCTCACAGGTGTACAGCTAACAAAATATAAAGTTACGTTTACTCAAACGAAAGGTAAAAAGAATCGTTCAGTACCAATAAACCCAGAACTATATGATGTCATTTACAAGGAAAGTTCAGGCCCATTGTTTAATATCGGCTACAGTACAGTCTATCGATTTATAGTTAAGCATGTACCACGATTAAAACAACAAGCAGCACACGTACTACGCCACGCATTTGCATCATATTATATGATGAATGGTGGAAATATAATCGCCTTGCAACGAATCCTTGGCCACAGCGATATCAAGCAAACTATGCGATATGCTCACTTAGCCCCTGATCATCTAGAAGATGTAGTCACCCAAAATCCTCTAACTAGCCTAGAAGTGTCGCCTTAAATGTGGCGACAAAATGGCGACAGATTTTCACAAAACTGATTAAATATGGCATTTATGACTAAGCAACAAATTCTAAACAGTTGAAAAGGCTTGAAAAACCTAATTCCTATTGGGGTGATTCAAAATATAGCTTTTTAAACCATGGTTAAGATTCTGCAGTTCATGAGTTTGCAACATCGTCTATTTGTTTGATAATGTCTGTTTTTACTGGGCGAATGATTACAGACTCTGTCACGATAGCATTGTCAGACTGAAAAAAGTAACTCAAGCTCCACATGATTGAGTGACTGTCGTAGTAACGTGTTTTCGAATTACCCATTTCATCAATGTATTGATAGCCAAGTGAGCCTTTTAATTTGGGCGTAAACTGATAAGCCAGCCCAACTTCACCTAATGGAGAAAAACCGATTGCATCTTGCTGAAAATCAGAGGAACGCTTAACCATATCCCAATAAACAAAGCTAAATCGACCATACAGGCTAATGTTATCTTGCCAATACCAATCGTAACGAACAGCAGCTTCAATCACTGATGCTTTGATATCAGCAGACTTATCTGAAGCATGTAAATCAGCATGATATTGATACCCTGCTTCAATCGCCCATTGAGGAGTAATTTGGTAGCCTGCAAATAGACTCGCGATACCACCACCTTCAGGATCCCCTTCATAACGATAGGTATCATCTTGCGAGAATTGATACCCCGCTTTGACCCCTAAATAAAAGTTATTCTCGAGAGTCATTGATGACGCACCAAATGACAATGAACTCATTAAAAGTCCACATAAGAAAAGTGGCAAATGCAATCTTAACATTCTCATTACTCTATGATGATATCTTCAATCAGATGAAAGTAATATTTAGTATCATCGATACTATGTTCTCTGATTAATTAATAAGAAGGATTATTAGGTTCTATCACAAATATAGTTTGAGATGTGACAGACCAATCCTCCAGATGAAGTTATAAGGCTTTATTAGTAGCGGTCTCATCACGATTAAGATTAAAATAATAATCAACAACGTTTCTAAACTTATCGACCACTCTAAAGGACTAGGCTCAGTCGCCTTTGGCTTAAATATAGTTTCATCCATTCGCCATGAGCCTGAAACAGCTTCTTCTTATACCGCGATTAATGCTCTAAATAAGCAAAGTCTGCGGTTCCCCCTGAAGGCATGAGAACAGTCTAATGGTTTTTTTGGACAACTCATTATTAACATCAAGACATAAAGCATCAATATTGGAACTTTTGCTGAGTGAAAGGTTTCGAGCGTACGAAATACAACAGGATGCTGCACGGCAGAAATAAACTGAAAGGAAATTGTTGCAAAAAAGGTTTATTGCATAAAAAGAACTTATTGCAAAAATTGAGGACGTTTCTGAGGTGTCTATTTTGGGCTCCGTGGTCAACTTAAATCTCAATGTTGGCCAAAGAGTCCAAAAGAATCATCACTAATTAGATACCGACAAATCAATTATTATCATCATCAAACAAAAAATAGCCGTCCAATAGCGGATTTTTCCCGTTTTGGAAGTCATCTAAGTTTCCATAATCTAGGCTAGCTACCGAACCATAGTACATCTTCAGATTACACAGAAAATTAAATGACTGATGGCTTTCTTTGATGTCATAGCACACGGTTTCAACACCAGCTTTCTGCCAATCATCTAATATCGATTTATGAACTAAATAAGTATCTGAATTGCCCTTCAGCAGAATACGGATTATTGGCCTCTGCTGTATTGGCACTCCTGCCAGTCTCAGATTCACTCGTTGATGAAAAAAGATCTTATGGAATGAAAGTGCAGTAAAACCCTCACGCTCATCTCCTGCGGCATCAACCAGTGTGGCCGGTGTTTTAGTTACACCCAAAATAGGAGTAAAGGTTAATTTATCTGCCAGCTCACTATACAACATAAGCGAACCTGAGCCCCAACAGCTGGATACTGGCGGTAACCTCAATAGTCGATCACCTAACTCCTGTTTAATATGGCTGGCTTTATTATGTCTTTTCTCTTCAACAGAAAAGCGCATTGGTGTATCACCTAAATAAATTTGGGGCTCACTTTCATTGCCATCCACAATGGGACGCCATGAAAAATCATACTCATCTAACCAAGCTTCCGGATGATTTTCTGGTGCATACACATCACCAAAGTTAATCAACTGCAGTGGTAAGTATTCACTTAATATCCCTTGCATATCTATCATAGCAACTTTCCTTACTGCACCGCGTTAATTTTATGCTCTAATTCTTTGTGGAAATTCTGCCAGCGCTCGATCCAGTCATCGGTAAGATCATCGACATCCAGCTCAGGATCATGACGCATTTCGAAATCGGCACGACCATTGGTGAGATAATGATCAAAGAACATATTTTCTGCGATCTTTCTCAGAATACGCTTACCACGAGTCCTATGGCTGCAAAGTAATTTAATCAATCGGAGTTGGACTTGTTCATCGGGCTCAGCCAGTATCTGCGGCAAAATACAAGTACTGTATTCACAGTAATTTTCGATATAGATATCGTAAACTTTGCTGTCAGAGTAATGATCAAATTTATTTTGATAGTGCTCAAAGGTTAACTTGCCAGACAAAAAGTCTTGTATTCCTTGTTTTAACCGTTTTTCTCTCTCTGTATAACTAATAAACGAATGTAGCTTAGTTGTGATTGTATTACGTTCAACACTGTCGTTAATAATCACATAAAAATTAGCGCTATATTTAGCGAAATCAAGTAACTTAGCTTCAGAGTCCAGCTTTTCTTCACCTGATACTGCAATAAGCTTTAGTTTTTGATCAGCAAGAATAAACCATGCAAAGCGAGAAACCTGCTTAATTCTCTCCACTTCGCTTTCAATCACGATTGGCAACTTATACTTTTCAGGTAAGAATTCACGGCGTTCGCTGAACGAAAGCTCATCATGAGTAAACATAGTTTTGATGAAATCATCATCGAAGTGACTGGTTTTATTTATCAGCTCATCTAGCATATCTGACCGCTGTGTTAGCAGTGGTGTCGCAACTTTAGGAGCTAAACGATAAACGTCTAAATAGAAGTAATCTCGGATTCTTGGTGTCACTTTAGCGAGAGCAATATCCCAGAGTTGCTGTTTATCTTTTTTCAACTTAGCGTATTTTCTTACCAGCTTTCTATATCGAGGAATATCGTGAGATTGAGCTAACCTGACTTCGAAAGTCAGAAAATCGTAAGCATCAATCTCGATCTTACTTAAATCCACCAGCAGCTGTTTTTTTTGCTTGTCATTTTTAAATCGGCCAGAAAAAGGCATCTGTAAACGAGTAAAGCAACTCAATGTTGCCTGTGGCGCTAGTCTCAATGCCATTGTGATCACTTTCTGAGTCAGTAACCTTGGCTCACTGAGCTGTAACCAATAACAACTGGCAAGAATAGGCATAAAATCACTAATACTGCTAAATAGTTGCGTATGTGGCTGTGCCTGATGTTTTGTTCTATGAGCATCCATACCGATATCTCCGGCCAATACCGATTTAAGCTGCTGAATACTATCAAAATCTATATCGGTGCTATCTGAATGTAACCAAGTAACAAAGGCATTAGGTAGAGTTTCATCATGTTCAAGATCTGATTCAATCAATCTTAAAATTTCTGGTAACAGTAAGTCATCGATCAGTTGCCGAAGTGCCTGTGTATTGCTGTCATTTATATTTGTTTGTTTATCTTTGTACAGCAGAATACTGGCTAATAATAAATGGCTTGATGGCTCTGAGCCTTTCCAGCAATTAGGATTAACCGCTAAGCGCTTATCAACAAAGATCTTTTCAATAGAGCGCCATTGCTTGTAGGAACAAAAATGATAGTCTTCAAAGTCATCCAGCAGCTCTAAGATAGCTTGTTGCGTCTCCGCAGTAACATTATCAGTATCTTCTGTCGTGGGCCGGCTATATCTCGCTTTAAATTCGGCATCCGTTAAACAGGACGAACCTTCAGTTTCAACCAATATTTCATAGATGTTGTCAGACCAAGTCGTCTGATCAAAGATATGATAAAAAATATCTAACAGGCGTAACATACATGTCTGCTTTGTTGCTCTGCCTGTCTCTGCTTCTAATAGTTCTTCGGCCAGTTCATAAATAACCCGCTCAAAGTCATCATGAATGTCGTTTTGTTCCGGAATCGAGTCATAGCGAAGTACGTCTAGAATATGCCGATAAAACTCAGGAGCAAATCTATTAGCATGGACCAACAGTAACACACCATCTAAATCAATAAAGGCATTTTGCTCGTCTAAAATATCCTTTCCATGACCTGTTAACACGTAATGCCACAGCGCTTCTCCATTGGGCAATGATTCAATGAACGGACGTACCATTGATAACGAACTCAGCTGTTCAAGCTCAGCTAGATTGATTTTTTTACTAGCAAACCCAAATCGTTTGGCAATTCTTATCAGCCAACCAAGTTTCGGCTCCTCTTTTATAAATTGCTCTGTTAAGGGGTTTGTTTCCTTAGGTCTAGTATATTCTTCAAGACCCGGCCAGTTGGTCCTATCTGTAAAGTCATTAATTGCCAAATCCATGTCAGATGTACTTGTTTCTACCAACTTCTTAAGCTGAACGACTCCCCAATCAAAGGTGTCTTTAGGTTTGGCTAAACAGTTATGACGAAATACTGAAAGAAATACTGAAGTGCCACTCTCTTTCGCTTTGTTGATTAATTCATCGGCGAGCACTTGTATTGACGTTGCATCGTCAAAACATAGGCAGAAACTAACATCAACAGACAATTGGTATATCTCTGAAGTAGAAATTTTTTCATCTTGTAGTGTATTTAGTAATATTTGATAACGCCATTGTTCTAAATTGTTAGCATAAAGAAAAAGCAGGCAAGGATCATCGTAGCTATCTAGCTGTTTAAATAGGGTCTCAACATCCTGGGTAAGTATTGGTGGATGGAAATTTCGTTGCTGTGACATAAAACTCAGACACCTCAGTTGTGAGCTTAATAAATGCCGTACCAGGCTATAAAATCACATATAGTGATGTGCTGGCCGACCTGCTCGGTGGGCTCTTACACCCGGTATTGGAATAAAATACCACGATCTTTAATTGTGTTTTTACTGATTTGATAGCGGAAATGATGGTGTGCTAAGAGATTTTGTAATAATTGTAAATAAAGGACAAATAAGAGAGGCTTATCGTTAAAGCCTTCCTTAAGTGCAGTAGTAAAATGTAGCTTTTCCGGACTCATCACTTATCGCCTTCATCGTAACCATATCTCTTATATTGGATTTCCTAGGCACTTAAAATAAACCCCACTAAAAAGTGGGGCCAGCTAAATTCGTTACTTAATAAGAATTAACCTCGGTAATAACGCTGAGGAACAAATGGCATTTTCTCAACTGTCATTGGGAGCTTTTTACCACGCACTTCAGCAAACAACTCAGTACCGATAGCAGCCAGATCAGCACGCACATAGCCCATCGACACCGGTTTGCCTGCATTCGGGCCAGCTGTACCACTAGTTACAATACCAATTTTGGTTCCTTCTGCATCAAACAGCTCAGCGCCTTCACGGACTGGAGCTTTGGTTTGTCCAACTAACCCCACGCGTTTACGAGCAACGTCTTTGGTTTCGATTTGCTCAAGGATAATTGCAGCACCAGGGAAACCACCGGCACGTTCGCCATCGGCACGACGTACTTTTTGAATGCCCCACAATAAGCTTGCTTCTACAGGCGTAGTTGTTGGGTCAAGATCGTGACCATACAAGCATAAGCCGCATTCTAGGCGAAGAGAGTCTCGCGCCCCAAGGCCAATCCACTCGACTTCCGATTCTGCCGTCAACTTAGTAGCAAGCTCTTGCGCATGTGTTGCAGGTACAGAAATTTCATAACCATCTTCCCCAGTATAACCACTACGAGAAACGATGCATTCGGTACCAAGCAGATCAACCTTACGTACATCCATGAACAGCATGTCTGTCACTTCAGGCGCAAAACGAGATAGCACTTCCGAAGCTTTTGGTCCTTGAATCGCCAGTAGAGCTCGGTCTTCTATTACTTCTAGAGTTACATTCGATGGCAAATGCTCGTTCAAATGGGCAATATCTTGTTCTTTGCAAGCCGCATTCACAACAACGAAAAGGTGGTCGCCAAGGTTTGCCACCATTAAATCATCCATGATACCGCCTTGTTCATTGGTAAAGAACGCATAACGCTGCTTACCAGCACCAAGATCAATAATATCGACAGGAACCAAAGACTCTAGGAAAGCTGCAGCGCCCTCTCCGTGCAAACGTAACTGGCCCATATGAGAAACATCAAATAATCCGGCAGCATCACGAGTATGTAAGTGCTCTTTCTTTACGCCCAAAGGGTACTGCACTGGCATGT
Source organism: Vibrio sagamiensis NBRC 104589 (assembly GCF_007990935.1). GTDB lineage: Bacteria > Pseudomonadota > Gammaproteobacteria > Enterobacterales > Vibrionaceae > Vibrio > Vibrio sagamiensis. The sequence goes on along the minus strand of NZ_BJXJ01000020.1, from coordinate 13,923 downwards.
CGTAGCCCGCAAATGGGACCATTTTCGCGCCCACTTCCAAGTGAAGGGCATGAAGTGGTGTTTTTAGAAGTTCTTGAGTCATTGTCGTCTCCGTATAAATAAACTCGTGATGATGTCCAGATGTTTCCAATAATAAACATGAGTAATTCTGATTTGCACGCATAGTCATCAGTTCGAATACAAAAGTGTGACTTTTAACATTTTAGCTACACTCAAAAAGCATAAAAAGACGTAAATCTAAGGGTTAATCCGTATGGAATTTTCATTTCCATAGATTTTTTATGCTTTGATTGCACCAAGCAAACGATTGCTTTCACTATAAGAAATTTACATCTTATTATCATTAGCGAGCTGTCACCCATAAAATTTGCGCATCTTGCTCGCTAAGGCTGGTTAAAATATGCCCCATATTAGCGTCGTAATAAACGCTGTCTCCCTCACTTAAGGCAACCGGCTCATAGAACTCAGAATAAAACCTCACCTCTCCTGACAGGATCAATAAAAATTCCTCACCATCATGACGTACCCAATCTTTATATTCCCCAAAATGCCGTGCTCTAACCTGACTTTTAAATGGCATCATTTTTTTGTTAGATAGTTGAGTTGCTAATAATTCATGCTCATAAGTTGGCGTTGGGTGAGGTTTACCTTGCTGGTTTTTTGTTATATCTCTGCGCCCCACCGCTACTTTTTTTGTAGGTGGCTCAAATAGTTGCGGCATATCAATTTGCAAACCACTGGCTAACTTTTGCATGGCTTGAAACGTTGGTGAGATTTGTTCGTTCTCGATTTTACTCAGTGTCGAACGCGCAAGCCCAGTACGATTACTGGCTTCTTCTAAGGTAATCCCGAGCTTAGAACGAATATCTTTAATTCGCTGACCTAATTTCAACGGCTCAATATTCTGTTCTCTTTGCTCTTTCTCTAACCTCATTGAAGGGTATTCATCGTAAATATTCTCGGCCATAAATCCTTCTCAAAACCGACTTCATCTAATGTTGTCTTCATTGTGCACGATACATAAATCGCTTAAAAGAACATCACACCAAATAATGCATACTTTGTTAACAAAATCAGAAAATTTGTTTCTTATAGGAAATTAGTAGTTGAATGTTCATTCGTCTAACGCTATGTTACCGACTTGTTAGATGTCGAGATATACATTCCGAAACAGATTGGTAAGCAAGGAAAACACCATTCTTCGGTATTTTGTTCCCATCATTGGGGCATATTTCATCCTGTTCTGCCTCGCAGTTCAGCAGTTTTGAGCATAAATGGACTCATGAAACACCACAAGGTAATCGAGTGTTCGAGTACATTATCAAATTTGCAAGGTCACCATCATGCACAAAAGTTATCCTAACCATAGCTTGGAAAATTTTTTCACTACTAACCTATCCGCGACAGACGACGCCGTTTTCGCTGGAATCCAAGCTGAATGCGCACGCCAAGAAGAACAAATCGAACTCATCGCTTCTGAAAACATTGTTTCTAAAGCCGTAATGCAGGCTCAAGGCACCTGCCTAACCAATAAATATGCAGAAGGCTATCCGGGTCGTCGTTATTACGGCGGTTGTGAATATGTCGATACCGTCGAAGCCATTGCCATCGAACGTGCGAAAAAACTATTTAATTGCGAATACGCCAACGTTCAACCTCACTCAGGGGCGCAAGCGAATGGCGCAGTGAAATTGGCTTTATTACAACCTGGCGATACCATTCTTGGCATGTCATTAGATGCAGGCGGCCACCTAACACACGGCGCTCGCCCCGCTCTATCGGGTAAGTGGTTTAACGCAGTGCAATATGGTGTAGAACGCGACACACTAGAAATCAATTACGAAGAAGTACGCAAACTGGCCTTGGAGCATCAGCCTAAGATGATCATCGCCGGAGGAAGTGCCATTCCTCGTACACTGGACTTCGCTAAATTCCGTGAGATCGCCGATGAAGTTAATGCCATCCTGATGGTCGACATGGCGCACATCGCTGGTTTAATTGCTGCTGGTGAACACCCTAGCCCACTGCCTCATGCCCACATCGTCACAACAACGACTCACAAAACATTGCGCGGTCCTCGTGGTGGAATGATCCTGACTAACGATGAAGCAATCAGCAAAAAGATCAACTCAGCGGTCTTTCCTGGTTTACAAGGTGGCCCACTGATGCACGTTATCGCAGCCAAAGCGGTAGCCTTTGGTGAAGCTCTAGGTCCTGAGTTTAAAAACTACATCGGCTCGGTAATCAGCAATGCCAAAACACTTGCCGAAGTCTTGCAAAGTCGTGGTTGTGACATTGTCACGGGTGGTACCGATACTCATCTCATGCTGGTGGACTTACGCCCTAAAGGGTTGAAAGGCAATAAAGCAGAAGAAGCATTAGAGCGTGCTGGTATCACATGTAATAAAAATGGGATCCCATTTGATACAGAGAAGCCTATGATTACCTCTGGGATCCGTTTAGGAACTCCCGCAGGCACAAGCCGAGGCTTTGGCATTGAAGAATTTACGCTTATTGGTCATTGGATTGGCGACGTACTGGATGGCTTGGTGAACAACCCTGAAGGTGACAAGGAAGTAGAACAACGTGTGCGTAAAGAAGTGAAAGCGCTTTGTAACCGCTTCCCCCTTTACCGATAATCTATTTTATATCAGAACTATTTCTGACTAGTTATTTGGAGATTAAGCAATGGACAATACATTGAAGTTTACAGACAGCCACGAATGGGTTCGTGACAACGGTGACGGTACTGTGACTATCGGAATTTCAGCGCATGCACAAGAAATGCTAGGTGACGTGGTTTTCGTCGACCTACCGGATATTGATGACAAAATAGCAGCAGGTGAAGGTTTTTCTTTAGTCGAATCAGTAAAAGCCGCGTCAGACATCTACTCCCCTGTGACTGGTGAAATCGTCGAAATCAATGAAGAGCTTGAAGACAGCCCAGAACTGATCAACGAAGAGCCATATGATGGTGGCTGGATTGTGAAAGTCCAACTCTCTGATCCATCAGAACTTAATGACCTTCGTGATGCCGACGAATACTTAAGCATCATTGAAGAAGAAGAATAGAATGAAACAAAGCTGTCCCTCGATTCAATAAGGTGACAGCTTTTTTTCTAAGTTCGGTCGTATAATTAACATTATCAGTAGCGAACCTCCGTTACCCGAACGAAGAATAGGTAAAGGACAATGACTGAATTACTTCAAAGCCTCAGCACACAAAATGAGTTCGTTGCTCGCCACAATGGACCAAACTCTTCCGACCAAGCCAAAATGTTGGAAGCGATCAATGCGGTCAGCCTAGACGCACTGATTGATGAAACCGTACCTGCTCAAATCCGTTTAGAGCAACCAATGACGCTCGCCGCTGCCAAAAGCGAAGCAGATATGCTTAAAGCAATGCGTCAATTTGCGGATATGAACCAAATTAACCGCAGCTTTATTGGCCAAGGTTATTACAACACGTTCACACCAAACGTTATCCTACGTAACGTGATGGAAAACCCTGGCTGGTACACGGCGTATACTCCATACCAACCAGAGATTTCTCAAGGTCGCCTAGAATCTTTGCTTAACTTCCAGCAAATGGTCATGGACCTAACAGGCCTTGAAATCGCCAATGCTTCTCTGCTTGATGAAGCCACCGCCGCCGCAGAGGCAATGACGCTGTGTAAACGTGCGGGTAAGAGTAAAAGCGACGTGTTCTTCGTTGCTGATGATGTTCACCCACAAACCATCGAAGTAGTGAAAACTCGTGCTAAGTTCATCGGTTTTGAGGTGATGGTCGGAAATGCCGATATCCTTCCTCAACAAGACGTATTTGGCGCCCTACTTCAATACCCAAGCACAACCGGTGAAGTGCGCGATCTGACTGATATCATTGCGCAAGCTCAAGCCAACAAAACCCTAGTGACCGTGGCTACCGATCTGTTGGCTTCTACACTGCTTAAACCCGTCGGTGAAATGGGTGCTGATGTGGCGATCGGCTCTGCACAACGCTTTGGTGTTCCAATGGGTTACGGTGGTCCTCACGCTGCATTTATGGCAACCCGTGATAAGCATAAACGCACCATGCCAGGCCGTGTGATTGGCGTTTCCATCGACAGCAAAGGCAATCAAGCGCTGCGTATGGCGATGCAAACACGTGAGCAGCATATCCGCCGTGAAAAAGCGACCTCAAACATCTGTACTGCTCAAGCTCTGCTAGCCAATATGGCCTCTTTCTACGCGGTGTATCACGGTGCAGAAGGTTTGCGTACCATTGCACGTCGTACTCACCATATGACGGCGATTCTAGCCGCGGGTTTAACCAAAAGCGGTTTTGAGCTGGCACACAACAGTTTCTTTGACACCATCACCATCAACACTGGTACAAATACTGAATCGTTGTACAACAGTGCACTGGCGGCGAACCTCAATCTACGCAAGCTACCAAATCAACTTGGTATCAGCTGTGACGAGACCACCACCACAGAAGACATTGCTGCATTATTTGCGGTATTTGGCGTAGAAGAAGCGATCTCATCGCTTTCTAGTGAAATCGCAATGAATGAATTTGCCGCGATTCCAGAAGCGCTTCGCCGTACAAGTCAATACCTGACGCATCCTGTATTTAACACTCACCACAGTGAAACACAGATGATGCGTTATCTAAAACAGTTAGAAAATAAAGATTTTTCACTGACGCACGGCATGATCCCACTGGGCAGTTGTACCATGAAGCTTAACGCAGCAGCTGAGATGATTCCGGTCACTTGGCCTGAGTTTGGTGCCATTCACCCATACGCACCAGCAGATCAAGCGGCAGGATATGCGGCGCTGGCAAAAGATTTAAAACAGAAGCTGTGTGAAATTACTGGCTACGATGCTTTTTCGCTACAACCGAACTCGGGCGCTTCTGGTGAGTATGCAGGTCTGATTGCCATTCAACGTTACCATGAGAGCCGTGGTGAAGCGCATCGTAACGTGTGTTTGATCCCAAGCTCTGCCCACGGCACTAACCCAGCGACAGCCTCTATGGTGTCGATGAAAGTAGTGGTGGTGAAGTGTGACGAGGATGGCAATATCGACATCGACGATCTGGCCGAAAAAATTGAAAAGCACCAAGACAACCTATCAAGCATCATGATCACTTACCCTTCGACCCACGGCGTGTATGAAGAGCAAGTGAAACAAGTGTGTGAGATGGTACATGCGGCTGGCGGTCAGGTTTACTTGGACGGTGCCAACATGAACGCACAGGTTGGCCTCACGACTCCGGGCTTTATCGGCTCTGATGTGTCGCATTTGAACTTACATAAAACCTTCTGTATTCCACACGGCGGCGGCGGCCCGGGTATGGGACCGATTGGAGTGAAATCTCATCTTGCGCCTTTCTTACCGGGTCACGTTGAGAACGGTGTCGATGGTGAGCAGTTTGCGGTTGCAGCAGCGGATATGGGCAGTGCGTCTATCTTGCCAATCTCTTGGGCATACATTGCCATGATGGGTGAAGCAGGCCTAACTGAAGCCACCAAAGTTGCGATCTTGAATGCAAACTATGTGATGGAGCAACTGCGCACTCACTACCCTGTGTTATACCGTGGCACTAACGGCCGTGTTGCTCACGAGTGCATCATTGATATTCGTCCACTGAAGGAAGAAACAGGTATCAGCGAAGAAGACATTGCCAAGCGTTTGATGGACTATGGTTTCCACGCGCCAACCATGTCCTTCCCTGTTGCGGGCACCTTGATGGTAGAGCCGACGGAATCGGAAGATCTGGAAGAGATGGATCGTTTCTGTGAAGCGATGATTGCTATCCGTGAAGAGATGACTAAGGTACAAAAAGGTGAATGGCCACTGGATAATAACCCACTGGTTAATGCGCCTCACACTCAAGTGGACTTGTCTGCTGACGAGTGGGATCGCCCATACTCTCGTGAGATCGGCTGCTTCCCTTCTAAGGCAACCAAATCTTGGAAGTACTGGCCAACGGTCAACCGCGTCGATAATGTTTACGGCGACCGTAACCTGATCTGTTCATGCCCAGGCATGGAAAATTACCAAGAGTAGTTTTGGGGTTAGTGAAGATAACTAATTAATTAAGTTAGTTAACGATTTAGTGAAGTTGGTTAATTTCTAATAATTCAAAAGCGAACCCTTACAAGGTTCGCTTTTTGCTTTGTGGACTAAGCTATCTGGAGTTAATCAAGTTAGAGGCTCTCTAACTCGAAAATGGACATAAATCAGTTTCAGAAAATTGAACATTAGCAATTCATGAATAACTTAAGATATGGCAATGTCACTTTACTCGATGTCGAGTACTAGTGGTGCAGAACAGACGGTGTCATGTGGGATAAAGATAGCGTCAATACTTAACTATTGACGCCATAGTATCTTGTTAACTGGCTTTTTTCAGTTTGCGTAGGAATTGATAATCTTTAAACCAATCTTTACTTCCTGTTGAAGCATGTCTGGTATGATTTAACTCAACTTTGAATTCTTCGTTGTTAGAACTGTTTGATAACATTTCCATTAATTGCGGAATACTGAAAAATCTACAATTAAAAAATGTTATTCTCTGTTTACCATATGCCTCATTAAAGACATTCGACCGATATTGATTTTGTAGCTCTAAAAGATTTTTGTTTACCTTTTTGTCTTCTCGTTCATCACCACTTTCAATTTGTGCATTAATTAAACTATTTAGTACTTGGTGTATAAATGCTCCATCTTGTACACCAAAAAAACCAAATAAAGATAGTGCGACTCGCTCAACATTCCTACCTAATAACTCAATTTTTGTTCCATCTTCAAAGTTTATGATGCCATCACGTCGGAGTAAGTATTCATGGCAACCAGTTTGGGCTAAAGCATGAAAACAAGATTGAGATAAATCTACAACTGATTTAAGGCTATTCCCTGCTCTGGCCTCTGTTGTCAGTGTTTTCCTTTTAAGTTCAATAAATATTATTGTATCACTCGTTTCGATAATGAAGTCGCACTCTCGTTTCTGACTTTGTATAGAAAGCTCTTTTGCGATTTGTTTTGATACTTTGTATTCTTTATTTGAGTGAATTTCAATTCCACTTTTAACAAATAGATTTTCAACAAAGTCTTCTATCGCTTTACCCATGATATTTCCATCAACTCCTTCATCCCTGAATAAATTTAATAAGGAAGTGTAGAAGCCATAGTTATTAAGTGTATGATTTATATAAATGTACTTATCATCAACATGAACAAATGGTTTCTCAAAATAGTTTCTTTTAACTATATCTTCAGGCTTTAAATAGCCATTATTAATTTCACCAGATTCAAATGAAAAAATCTGTAATGTTGAGCGAACATCTTGCAAGCTATATTTGTATTGTAAATCACGGTAAACATCTTCATCGGTAAAAAATAGAGGACGATCATGTTTTGAGTATTTAGAAACAGACATTAAAATGTCTATGTGTAAATCAACATCTATAGAAAACGGTGCAAGTATCCCAGAAGTGAAAATTCCAGAAACGATTTGAAGTATGTGATTCTCAGATACCTGGTCGATGGAGCAATGTTGATCGTATAGTATTTCTTTTTGTAATGCAGGAAGTATAGTGTCATGCCTGTGATTCATATCACTATATTTATTAAAAGTTTGTAGTTTCTGAATGCAAAAATAATGTTTTAAAAGATCAAGGCACTCAATATATTGATTTTTGTAATTGCGTGATTTTTTTTACAAAATGTAAATTAGCAAGGCTAATGTTAAAGATATACCCCCAAGGAATATCTATCTTATTTACTCCCGTAACACTTGGCTCTGATCTTAAGAAAAAGCGTTTTAGACTCGAATCATATAAATTCGAGATGCATTGAAGTGTAAAGCATATAGCGTTATACCCCATCTTTTTAAACCTATAATCAATCGCCTGAAATAACCTCTCTTCATCTTTTTCGGCAATACTTGGATATCCCGATAAAATAGACACCTTATAACCTTTATTTCTCAGAAATTGTATTGATTTTGCAATATCTCTGTTCTCATCAAACGAGAATAAAGAGCCATCTGGATGATAATTAGAAATGGATAAAAATGCTTCCAAATAATCTTTTACCAAGAACCAAGAATCGGCAGAGTTTGTATATGACTGCAAGCTGTTAATGACATACCTTATGAGAAGAACAAATTTAAAAGAATTAGCACACTCCATTTCATCTGAAGAGTAATATTTGAGCGCCAAGTGTTCTTGTATTCTAGTAAATTCAATGTGATTGATATCTTCTCCATACAGGGTTTCTTTTATCTTTTCCTTAAGATAATTCTGCACTTCAGAAACTGTTTTGTGATTTTTAAATTCATAGCCGAATTTCTTAGCTACTTGGTAAAAATCATCATAACGTCCATAATCCATTGACCATGAACTTTCTTTTTCTTCAAGAAACTTTAGGACTGATTCCATAATCTCCCCTATAGATGTATAGACTAATTGTGGGTTACGCTGAAGCCTAACATTTTGCTAAGGTGTAAGTAACACTATACAAAATCCGCCGCAAACCATCCTAAACACTAAACGAAACGCATAGTAAGAATGTCACGCGTTGCGAATCACTCTTAAACAGTTTGTATGCATTTTATTAACGCAATGGCTTAGGAGCTAGTCTTGCAATACGCCCTTGAATTGTCCAACTAGCCATTTTAGCCTGCTCGGAATTAAAGTGATTAAGTCTAGTATCATAATGATCAATATGTGCTTTATTTGGTGACTCCACCAAGTCTTCCAATATTAGTGACATAAGATCAAAAGACTTTTTGTATACCTCAAGTTTTACAACATCTAGATCTGCAATCCTTTGAGTGATTTGAGCGTTTTCTTGCGTGTTAGCTCTATTCATAGCGATCGACCATTGTCCATGAGCTAAGCGGTTACGTAGTTCACTAGGTTGCCTGATATAGTCTCTTAGAATAAGTAGCATATCACTTCGGATATTCTCCTTCTCTATTTCTGTTTTAGATGAGATTTTTGCAACCATAGTATTTAAACAATGCTTCCAACCGGCAAAAGACTCATTTCTAAACTTGGTTTTGAGGGTATCAATTTCAGAAGAATTTAACGCATATGGTGTATGAATCAATTTGGAAAAAATTGCTTCAGTGTAAGCAGAGAAGAGTAAAGCAAGCAGTTTTGTTTGAATATCTACCGCTTGAAAATTTTTTGTTCGATATGATTCGTTAATCAGCATGGTAGTTTGTTTCCACGCTTTATTTAGCTCTCGGACATTATGTGTTTGGATTTCGTAAGGAGTTGTAGGTGTCATGGGCTTTGACCTTGGAGATAACTAGGTAAAATATACTCGAAAATACACTTTACCTAGCTGGACTCGAACCAGCGACCTCGCAATCACGTAAACGCTTTTGCGCGCTCTCACCCTTCTGAGCTATAGGTGCAGTTGCATATTACTATAAGAGATTGAGCAGTCAAGGAAAAATGCATAACGCTTACTATACAGGCTATAAGCTGACTCAATGGATATATGATACTTAAGTCTTCAAAGGACAAATCAATAGCTTAGTTAAAAAGTTAATAGATTAGATTGCACCATGAGGCATAATTTCTTAATGTCCCGAATTCGGATAACTTTTGGTAGGGCAAACGCACATTAACAACATGTGAATGAGTAACAGCTCTAACGCATAAAGGGGCAGAAATGAGTCTTTTCATCAACAAATTGATAAACGTTGTTACAACGTAACAAGAGTGAAATAAGATTTAGGATTTATCCGTTTAGATTATTGCAGTACTTAAAACGAGCACTCGGCAAGCAGATCCCAACATTTTGTCGTTTCTCCGCAAGGTAAAGTTACTTCGCAGCCTTCTCCAACGCTGTTAAATCCAAATTTCTCGTAGAGTTTTATGGCAGGAAAGTTAGATTTATATACCCATATATGGGTATAGATAACGGTTGATTCTTCTAAATTCCAGATATCCTCTTACAACAAGATAATACAAGTAGACTTGAGAGCGCTGCGAATATGTTATTTTTGCAAACGTGGAATGCTATTTATAGTTCGACTAAAAACTACAACTAAAACTATAACTATAACTAAAACATCATACATGATTAATCATAACCTTTATGATATATCTTACATATCAAACACTACTAGAAAGAGGTTTATGTTTTTGATTAATAATCAAATAATACCTTAACATAATAAAATTAATTAAAGTAAATGATAAATAAACTAAACCAAATACTAACCACGCTTGTTTTATTGATATCCAAACCAATAGATATGATAAGAAAAATCCAAATAAACTACCAACAAAAGATGACGTTAATGAAAATATTGATGTAACTGTACTTCGTGTATCGGATGTTATTTCATTGTTCAAAAGTATTTGCACTGGCGCATTTCTCAGACCAACAAAAACAAAAATTGGCAGCAAAGATAATATATATAAATATATATTATTGGTTAATCCGCAAACTATAACCCCAATCGATATTGCTGAGCTTGAGATTGTAATCAAATAAATGTTAGATTTTGGATTTGAACTTCTAATCCACGATGTAATGCTATTTCCTAAACCTTGAATTAATAGAGATAACATTGTTACAACAGATACAACTAAATATGAATTTACATCTTTAGCTTCATTATAAAGGGATAATTGCCAAAAGTTAATAAAAGGAAATAGGCATAGAGTACTAATCATCGATGACAACCAATACCAACGAAGTAATTTATTTTTCCATAAGGAATTAAAAGAGTGCGATATTTGTTGTGTATGGGTGCGAATCTTTCCCATTCCTTTGCTATCAAGTTTTAGATTAAAACAGACATACATAATTAATAGTGCAGAGCTAAATTGACAAACGAAGATAATCCATACTAAATCACTAGTAAAATAAAGAGTTATCCCCGATATTAAAGCTGAAAATGCCATCACAGCTAAACTCACACTCCTACAACGCGCTACATAAGTCCTTAATTTTGCGTTATCTTTATGTCTATCGATAAACCAAGTTTGTGATGTTCCACTAGCTATGGCTTCAGATAACCCTGACAATATTGCCCAACCTAACAGAATGAAGCTATTAGTGGTATGTAAAAAAAATAAGCTAATGAAAAAGAATATCTGAGATATTAAAAAAACCTTCAATCTTCCATGTTTATCAGCTAAGCTACCAGTAGGAATTTCAAATATTGACGTTGATAGTAATAATAAAGAAAATATACCAACAGCTGCGAATTCCTCTCCTGAAACTTGGGTAAAGTATATTGCTAAAAAGGGCCCAAGTGATCCTTTACATAACCATTGCAACATTTGAATATTTCTTATTATTTTATAATCATGAGAAATGTTCATTGGTTTCCTTTGCTATTATTTTATTGTGTTCTTCACTGTGTCTTGCATTTTCACTACCTGGGTAGCCTATAGCAATGTAAAATAGGCTAGACTCTCTATACCCGTCAGCATTGACAAACTTATTAATCTCATTATCATAAAATGCTCCACTGATCCAAGTAGAGAGACCATAGGCATTGCAGGTTAATTGAATTGTTTGTGAAAGATGGCCAGCATCAAGCAAACATACACGATATGCTCTAGAGTGATGATATTTCCATTGTTCTCGTTCAAAGTTAGAAGCCAAAATTATTCCACATGAAGCATCCTCAGCAAAATATTGATGCATAAGAGAGCTTCCTAGGTTTTCTGGATATTCATTAATTTTAATTAGTATGTGAGCATCAGAATGATAATAATAAACTCCACGATCTAGCCCTTCAACTCTATTTACGACTACATAAGGTTCTGTTGGATGTAGACCTCCTCCAGATGAAGATGTTCTTAAATGATGAGCTGTTTTTCTCTAGTTTTATCTTTTTCATACATTTACCTTTTGTAATATGGATTTTTTCACACCTCGAAAATGAGGAATTTAATATTTACATGAAGTTAACATCTTGAGAATTTATTACTAAACGAGAAGCTAAATAATGAAGAACTTTTAATTTTGTCACAGAAATTAAAAGCCCCAATGGATAAATGCGATTAGTATGGAAAAATAATAAATTTAAAACACAAATCCATTGCACCGTTGTTAACAAAGGATTATCAACTATTACTGATGGGGTGTTTTAGTTGTAAACCACAAGAAAGCTGCAACATTAAGATGAAAATATCTAACATTATCAGATGTGCAATTAATGAAGAAAGTATTTGATAAGATAGCCTGAAAGCTCGAAACACAAGGGCATTCAAAAATCTGTGTCAGCTAATTTTGGCTAGTAGATATCTAAGACATCATCCAAGTGCCCATCGAAGCGAATTACCAGTTGAGACAATGTTATGTTCCAGTTCTGAATTGGTCTAGTACAAAAATTGTAAACTTTTAAGCTAGCACTGCTTAGATACTTAATATACGTTCATGCATAGCGTCATTAGATCACGTATGGCAAACTCAGCAGCGTCACTCATCGCTGAATAATTGTACTAAGTAGAAAAGGGGCATTTTCGTGTTTCATGCCCCGTCGGCAAACTTTTGGACACAAATAAATCCCAGACCTCTCTAAATTAGCAATCATTGAATCAACTGAGGTGTTGTCAAACCTTTAAATTTAGTGGCTAATTTCATTCGGCCACTACAGTACAACCCATACTCAGATTGCACATCGCAAATCTAAAACCAGTTATTGGTCAATCAAAACTAACGAGTCCAAAATACCCTGCCCACTGTGTATGCCTCCTTCATTTTCACTCGCGGGTTTACTGCGGATTAAGTATCCGGCATAACCGTTATTTTCTGTCACTGGTTCACCTTGATAATGTGCGGTAAAAAGGCCCACTTCACTAACCAGGTCAGTTTAGCAATCAAGGGGGTAACCTTACGTAGGTGGTCATACGCTGAACGTTCCATTGTCATCGGCGCAATACTGAATGGGACATGCCTTGCGGTATTGTCAGCCTAACGAAAAGCTACGCCGTGCATGATTTCCCACTCAAGAATATCTTCAATCACTTGCTCAGATACAAATTGTCTTTTATCAGTATCAAGAAAATCGATGTGTATAGTCGGCTCTTCCATAAAGTTAATACTCGTCATATTTTAATCACTCATGCTGCGCTTACGGACGTTAAGCCTAGCGTGCTGTTCTGAGTGTCGTTTTCTTCTTGTGTTTTTTGACTCAGGTACAAATCTCTACGATACAACCAATTCTGAAGCTTATCTCTCGTATCTAGCCGTTCAATCTTTTGACTGGCCTTAATGTAAACGTCATGAAAAATATCATCAGCTAAATCAAGATCACCCGTCTTTTTCACTATATAACTTCTTAGTTGGTCTTTGTGTGTAATCCATTCCGCTAGCATAGCTTTTCCTCAATTATCGATACGACTCCACAAATTTTGGATAAAAATCGAAATATTATGGGTGTAAAGCGTAAAGGTCTAGCGATTCAATCAACCATTACCTGCCACATTTAAGGTATTCCATGTCCACGAAAATGAGTGACGGACTCTAGCCTGCTGCTGAAATGGTAGACTCTAACTTGCCACTGGAACAACCATATCGTCATCCTGAACAGTGAGGAACGAACGTGATTCAAGATCTATCTACAGGGTGTGGAAAGATAACGTGATGTTGATGAAGGTCGAGCACTCGGCAAGAGATACCGAATCGAAAAGCGGGTAACTGTCAGATCAGGTCTGAACCAGTACAGATAAGGTAAGAAATCAAACAAATGAAACGGCCGGAGCCGCTTCATTTACATTTAAAGATTTATACAAGCTACAGCGTTAGATTTCTACAGTCACTCTTACCTGATTATCTTTAGGACTATCTTTAAATGTGATACCCATGCTGTTAGCCGAAGCGTTAAATGCATTCATCACGTCATTTTTTTGCTCTTTACTCACTTTAAGAAGAACATCCTTTCCATTGACT
>NZ_BJXJ01000019.1 GCF_007990935.1 Vibrio sagamiensis NBRC 104589 | reverse complement strand
ATAATCCGTAATCCGTAACCTTCCCCCCTTGAATCCCAAAATCCCCTCCCCCATATATTGAGTTAAATCCAAAAATAAATAATAAGAGGTCGACTGTGACTACCATTGTATCTGTACGTCGAAACAATAAAGTCGTCATCGCGGGTGATGGCCAAGTATCATTAGGCAATACCGTCATGAAAGGTAATGCTCGCAAAGTTCGCCGCCTATATAACAATCAAGTCCTCGCTGGTTTTGCTGGCGGTACTGCCGATGCCTTTACCTTATTTGAACGCTTTGAAAGTAAGCTGCAAATGCATCAAGGACACCTGACAAAAGCAGCAGTAGAGCTGGCGAAAGATTGGCGTAGTGATCGTGCTCTGCGCAAACTAGAAGCATTACTGGCTGTTGCAGATGAAACTGCATCTTTAATCATCACAGGTAATGGTGATGTTGTTCAGCCAGAAAATGACTTAATTGCGATAGGCTCCGGTGGCTCTTTCGCTCAAGCTGCGGCGACAGCACTCCTTGAGAATACAGATTTAGACGCACGCATAATTGCAGAAAAAGCATTGAATATTGCTGGTGATATTTGCGTCTTTACTAACCATAACCATACTGTGGAAGAACTAGAATCAACTGCAGAACTTCCTAAGCCAACGGCTTAATCGTAACGAAGTAAGGAAAGAATATGTCTGAAATGACCCCTCGCGAAATTGTTCACGAACTGAACCGTCATATCATCGGTCAAGACAAAGCCAAGCGTTCTGTTGCGATTGCCCTCCGTAACCGCTGGCGACGAATGCAACTAGATGAGAGCTTACGATCAGAAGTCACACCAAAAAACATTCTGATGATCGGCCCAACAGGTGTAGGTAAAACCGAAATTGCACGCCGTCTAGCTAAACTGGCCAATGCTCCTTTTATCAAGGTAGAAGCAACCAAATTCACTGAAGTTGGCTATGTTGGTAAAGAAGTCGAAACCATCATCCGCGATCTTACTGATGTCGCTGTAAAAATGACTCATCAACAAGCAATGGAAAAAGTAAAATTCCGAGCCGAAGAACAAGCCGAAGAGCGAGTACTTGATGCCTTGCTGCCACCAGCTCGTGATGCTTGGGGTCAAAGTGAAGAAAAAGAAGAATCATCTAGCACTCGCCAAACTTTTCGTAAAAAACTACGTGAAGGCCAGTTAGACGATAAAGAAATCGAAATCGATGTAGCGGCTCCACAAATGGGTGTGGAGATCATGGCGCCTCCAGGCATGGAAGAAATGACTAACCAGCTACAGGGCATGTTCCAAAACCTAGCGGGTGATACCAAGAAGAAACGCAAACTAAAAATCAAAGACGCAATGAAAGCGTTGGCAGAAGAAGAAGCAGCTAAGCTGGTTAATCAAGAAGAGTTAAAAGAGTCAGCGATCTTCAATGTAGAGAACAACGGCATTGTGTTCATTGATGAAATCGACAAAATCTGTAAGCGCGGTGAAAGCTCTGGCCCTGATGTGTCTCGCGAAGGCGTACAACGTGACCTGTTGCCTCTTATTGAAGGCAGCACCGTCTCAACCAAACACGGTATGGTTAAAACCGATCATATCCTATTTGTAACGTCAGGGGCTTTCCAAGTCGCCAAGCCTTCGGATCTCATTCCTGAGCTGCAAGGTCGTCTGCCTATCCGTGTTGAACTAGAAGCACTAACAAGCAATGACTTCAAACGCATTCTTACTGAACCTAAAGCGTCATTAACAGAGCAATACACTGCTTTGATGCAAACTGAGAATGTCAATATTGAGTTTACCGAAGATGGTATTTGCCAAATTGCAGACGCCGCTTGGACGGTCAACGAAACCACTGAAAATATTGGCGCCCGTCGTCTTCATACCGTCATGGAACGCTTGATGGATGAGATTTCTTACGATGCTGCAGAACAATCGGGAGCTAAATTTGTGATTGATGCAGCTTACGTTCAAGAACGTCTCGGTGATACCGTTGAGAATGAAGATCTAAGTCGCTTTATTCTGTAACATTGACAACCAAGAGCTGGGCAACTTAACCCAGCTCTTTTTATGTCTTAACTGTGCATAATTAAAATGCATCATACAAATATCAAAAAACACAACCAATAGTTTGCTTGTTTGAGATCAATAGCACAGTTATCTTGATATGTTTATACTGGTTGTATGAGTTCTCTGCACAGTAATACCATGAAACACGCATTATCTATCTGGCTAGATGCCGCCCGTCCAAAAACTTTACCACTCGCTCTCGTATCCATTTTAACCGGTAGCGTCTTAGCCTACGCGAATGGGCAATATTCAATCGTCATTGCCGTAATGGCTTTTATTACTGCCACACTATTACAAGTCCTCTCCAACTTAGCCAACGACTATGGCGATACACAAAAAGGTACGGATAACGAACAACGTATTGGCCCTTTACGTGCCATGCAATCAGGAGCGATTACCTCCCAACAAATGCAGTATGCTATCACTTTCAATATTATACTTACCATCATATCGGGACTTACCTTAGTTCTTTATGCATTAGATAGCTTTGAAAGCATCGTGGCCTTTATTGGGTTGGGTATTACTGCCATTCTAGCTTCGATCACTTATACCATGGGGAAAAGACCTTATGGTTATGTGGGCCTAGGTGATATTTCAGTGTTTATTTTCTTCGGTTTACTCGGTGTAGCAGGAACTTATTTTCTGCACACTGGCCATCTAGATCCATCACTCATTTTACCAGCAATAGGCTGTGGCTTATTCGCTGTAGCAGTTCTCAATATCAACAATATGCGTGATATTGAAAATGACCGAGCTTGTGGAAAACGTACTATGGCTGTACGACTTGGTCAGAACAAAGCCAAATACTACCACCTATTTCTACTGAGTATCGCGCTACTGGTGTTTACCATTGCTTTAATTAAATTTAACAGCCCATTGTGGGTTAATTTGCCATTTTTGATCAGTATTTATGTCGTCTCTTGTCATGCCCTTGTTGTCTGGCGAGCGAAACAGCCTGTCGAATTTGCCCCAATGATGCCGACCATTGTGAAGTGCGCTTTAATCACTAATGGACTATTTGCGATTATCGTTATCATACAAACTCTAATGAGATAAACATGAATTGTCATTGCATTGACTTAATGGCTAGATATACTCAAAGACAATAGTATCTATTTGGAAGGCACGCTATGGAATACAATACCTCAGCACTTTGTGATATTTACCTTGACCAAGTCGATGTTGTTGAGCCTATGTTCAGCAACTTCGGAGGCCGAGCTTCATTTTCAGGTCAGGTAGTCACTATCAAATGTTTTGAAGACAACGCACTGATTCGCGAAACTCTAGAACAAGACGGTATGGGTAGAGTATTACTCATTGACGGCGGTGGCTCTCTACGAAGAGCGCTTATTGATGCAGAAATTGCAGCTCTGGCTGAAGAAAATGAATGGGAAGGGGTTATCGTCTATGGATGCGTAAGAGAAGTGGATGTACTTGAAGACATGAATCTCGGCATTCAAGCTTTGGCATCGATCCCAGTTGGCGCAGCATGCCAAGGTATAGGTGAAGTCGATGTCCCAGTCAATTTCGGTGGCGTGAGCTTTTTACCAGAAGATCATATCTACGCCGACAGTACTGGTATTATTCTCTCACCAGAACCACTCAACATAGATCTTGAGTTGGATTAACCGCCTCCGAAAGCATCGAAGATCACATAATACTTACTGGTGAGTTCAGTTTGTAATTCATTGATATCAGAGATACTCTCCTTGTAAGGCTGAGTATCCCTATTATCCTTAGCTTACTCACGTACTAATGCAGTTGAGTAAATGGACATACTTGAGGATAGTAATGTTATTTAACACTCAAGTTGTGTTACAAAATAATGTCGCGAATTTCTGAGTCTTTGCGTTCTAAGTAGTGCGTCGACTTGATCCGGCGGATCGTACGACAACGACCACGAATCAATAAAGTTTCTGTTGTTGCGACATTGCCTTGACGAGAAATACCCTCGAGCAAATCGCCTTTAGTAATACCTGTTGCTGAAAAAATGACATTATCGCTGCGTGCCATATCTTCCATTTTGAGTACTACATTGGCGGATACGCCCATCTGCTGACAACGTTTTAACTCTTCTGCACCATGAATACGGTTTTCTTCGCTATCGCCTTTCACCTCATGACGAGGAAGCAATCGACCATGCATATCCCCATCTAGCGCACGAATAACCGCAGCAGACACTACCCCTTCCGGAGCGCCACCTACACAGTACATCACATCCACTTCGCTATCCGGCATACAAGTA
Source organism: Vibrio sagamiensis NBRC 104589 (assembly GCF_007990935.1). Lineage (GTDB taxonomy): Bacteria > Pseudomonadota > Gammaproteobacteria > Enterobacterales > Vibrionaceae > Vibrio > Vibrio sagamiensis. The sequence goes on along the minus strand of NZ_BJXJ01000019.1, from coordinate 81,938 downwards.
AGAATCGATGCCGCGACATCACCATCAGGCACCGCAAAAACTCGCACACCCATCGCTTGCATTTCGGCAATTACAGCATCATGACGAGGTTTAGCTAACGTGATCACGACCAAAGTATCCAACGACTTATTCAATGCCTGAGCAATATTGTTAAGATTAACCTTTAATGGCTGATTTAAGTCAATCACTCCCTTCGCACCCGGCCCAACGACAAGTTTTTCCATGTACATATCTGGCGCAGTTAAAAAGCTACCTTTTTCGCCAGCAGCAAGTACAGCAAGAGCATTAGACTGACCCATTGCAGTCATGCGAGTGCCTTCTATTGGATCCACTGCGATATCAACTTCATCCCCGCCCATTCCAACTTGCTCGCCAATGTACAGCATCGGAGCATCATCAATTTCGCCTTCACCAATAACGATTTCACCGCTGATTTCAGTTTTATTTAGCAAGGTGCGCATAACTTCTACCGCGGCTCCATCTGCCGCATTTTTATCTCCACGGCCCAGCCACTTGTAGCCGGCTAATGCCGCTCCTTCTGTCACACGGGAAAATGCCATTGCTAAATCACGTTTCATGATGTCTCCAACAAAATAAAAGGAAGAAAATTTGCGCGACCATTCTAACACAATGCCAGTTAAACGTTTGCGTTTTGAAAAGCGTTTACTTTAACTAAATTGCATTCGATCAATACTTAGATGATTTTTTAGTCTAGTGAGTAAAAAACACTGACTACAACAGATTTTGTTATCGATAAAAATCAACGTTTAGTGAGATTGCGCTGATTTTTTAATCAAATGATGCAAAATATCGAATATAGTGGGTGTTTCTCATCGCTACGCTGAGTAGAATGAACTCATAGGTAAGGTGCACGCGAATGCTGCGTATCGTCCCAATGGAATAAAATAGGTAGGCCAAGATGTCTTTTGAAGTACTAGAACAACTAGAAGCGAAAATTCAAACTGCTGTTGACACAATCACTCTTCTTCAGATGGAAATTGAAGAGTTAAAAGAAGATAAAGTGAAGCTTGAAACAGAAGCGAATAATCTTCGTTCTCAACATGAAGAGCTTGAACAGAAGTCACATCAAACTCAGCAAGAGCACGCTCAGTGGCAAGAGCGCATTCGTGCCCTGCTTGGCAAAATGGATGAAGTGGAATAATTTTTCTTGTAGATTCAGAATAGACAACACCCGCTTCGGCGGGTGTTGTGTTTTTAGAACATCTACAACACTTGAGAAACCTAAATACTTTAGAAAATTTGTCATATCTAAGAAAAATAACCATCAACTTTCACTCAAGTCACTTAACATAAGAAATCATTGAGTCACCCACCCATCGCTGTATATGTCATGGCTTGAGTATACCTTCCCTATCCCGCATAATGAGTCATGTTACAAAAGTGGTGGGTATATGAAGAGCGTTGATAAAATTTTGCAAATCGTTAAGCGAGATGGAAGCGTCACAGCAAAACATCTCTCTTCAGAACTTAACATGACGAGTATGGGCGCTCGCCAACACCTCCAAGCATTACAAGACGATGGACTTCTTTCTATTAACGATATAAAAGTAAAAGTAGGACGACCGACCCGCCACTGGTCACTAACACAAAAAGGCCACGAGCAGTTCGCTGACTGTCATGGTGAGCTAACGATTCAATTTATCGATGTCGTTGAACAAGTATTTGGGAAAGAAGGCTTAAATAAAGTGGTTCACGAACGAGAAAAGCGCACGCTTCATAGCTACCAGCAACATTTGAAAGATTGCGCCACTTTAGCAGACAAACTCAAAGCTTTGGTACTACTGCGTGAGCAAGAGGGCTATATGGCTGAACTGGAGCAAGATAGCGAAGGTTTTATTTTGATCGAGAATCATTGCCCGATTTGTAAAGCTGCCACGCGTTGTCCCAGCTTATGCCAATCAGAGCTGAACGTATTTCAAACCCTACTAGGTAAAGAAACCAGAATAGAGCGTACAGAACACATTATTCATGGTCAGCGACGTTGCGTGTACCGCATCTTTACCTGATATCAAATTCTTATTGGTGAGACAAATTCGATCCCTTACTTTACTGAGCTTGGATTGGATTACGCTTTAATTGATTATTCTATTAATTGGAGCGTGCTATGTCAGAATCGATTCAACTGCCCTGCTTTGATGAACTGGTCAAGATGGCCGAACAAGATCCCGTCGCGTTTGAACAGTTTCGTCAAGATATGGCTAATAAAGTCATTGCTGGTGCCTCAGAAAGAATGCAGCCAAGGCTCCGAGCGCAGCAAAACCACATTGATCAGGTGATCAACCACTGCAAAAACCCCAACCATACCAATATCGTGTTAATGAACGAACTGAGTAAACAAATAGTCAAATTCAGAGAAGCCCTGATGGGTGAAACGCATTTTGATCAACAAGCAGAAATTATTGAGTTGAAGGGGTTTCAGCCTAGGTAATTAGGTCCTAGACTCTAGAACCTAGCTCCTTCTCTTTTGGGCTACTTCGGCTCAGGTCCATACTGATTATCGCCTGATATTCCTTTCATAAAGCCACACTCAACCAAAATCCACACTCCACAAATCAACGCAAGAGAAGTCGACAATATTGTTGAAGCCTCAGGCTCTAAAAAAGAGTTGGATCCCATTGGGGAAGCTAAACGACCAACAACCAAAGGAATATTAAGAAGTAACCAATAGGCTGACTTACCACGGTCATGCCAACGTTTTGTTGTAATTGCTAAATCAGGCAACATTAGCAACAATAAACATACTGGCAGCAAAATCTGAACATAACCAGGAAACAACTTACTCATGCTGATCGTCAAGCCGATGATCGCAAGGTAGTAGAATGCATTCCATAGCCAATAAGTTTTACGGCCAATACGCCCTTGAAAAGAAAATAGTAACGCTTGAATCGACATGTATTTTTACTCTGATTTAGAAAGCTCTAGATTAGCGGAGGCTAAAAAAAAGAGCAAAAGAAACATATTAACCAAAGAAATATAAATCTAAAAACTATCCTCTCACTACTTTCTGAAAGCTATCGATGTCCATATCCCTTATATTGACCGTCAAGCTATGAATATGAGTTGCAGACTCTTGTAGTACTGTCATCAACGCACGTGATAACGCTCGTTTTTGTTCTGGTGTTCGTCCTACCAATAAGTCAAAGTTGATGTGGATAAAATCAACACTGTCTTCTTGCACACCAACTAACCAATTGTGGCAACGTAAAGTCCGTGACTTAACTGACGACAACTCAAATAAACCGCTGTCTAAAGCGACTTTATGTAAGTCCTCGAGTAAGCCTCGCACATTCACTTGCTCCTCAACCGAGTTAGAATATTCTAAAACTAAGTTTGGCATTTTATTTCCTTATTTGATTGACTCCTGAGCAAACTCCCCTTACTCAGAGCGTATCGTAGAACATAAAACACATATTAATGTTTTAACCTGTTGTATTCTTAGACAAATAGCTAACTTTTAAAAAGAGTCTGATAAGACTTCCCTTTTATAAGTCATGATGAACATGATTTAAGATAAATAAACACGAGTCACTTAGGCCAACTCAGATAAACAAGACATGACGCCAATCATGATCTGCAGGCATTATTCTGTTATATTCCTACGTAGATTTTTTACATCAATTGACTTTATACATAGAAGAGAAGGGAGATATTCCTATGCGTCGTCCTGTAGTGATGGGTAACTGGAAACTAAACGGTAGCAAAGCAATGGTCACTGAGCTACTAGCGGGTATTAACGCTGAACTTGAAGGCGTTGAAGGTGTTGACGTAGCCGTTGCTCCACCAGCTCTTTACATCGGTCTAGCTGAGTGCGTTATCGCGGAAGGCGGTAACAAAGTTATCCTAGGTGCACAGAACACTGACTTGCACAACAGCGGTGCATTTACTGGTGATATGTCTCCAGAGATGCTGAAAGACTTCGGCGCTTCTCACATCATCATTGGCCACTCTGAGCGTCGTGAATACCACAACGAATCAGATGAGTTCGTCGCGAAGAAATTCAACTTCCTAAAAGAAAATGGCCTAACACCTGTTTTCTGTATCGGTGAATCTGAAGCACAAAACGAAGCGGGCGAAACTGAAGCCGTATGTGCACGTCAAATCAATGCCGTTATCGACACTTACGGTGTTGAAGCGTTAAACGGTGCCATCATCGCTTACGAACCAATCTGGGCTATCGGTACTGGTAAAGCAGCAACTGCTGAAGACGCACAACGTATTCACGCGTCTATCCGTGCACTTATCGCAGAGAAAGACAAAGCAGTAGCAGAGCAAGTGATCATTCAATACGGTGGTTCTGTTAAGCCAGAAAATGCAGAAGCTTACTTCTCACAACCAGACATCGATGGTGCGTTAGTTGGTGGTGCATCTCTTGATGCGAAAAGCTTCGTAGCAATCGCTAAAGCGGCGGCGGCCGCTAAAGCATAATGGTGCTTTATCTTACTTTCACCTCTGAGGTTTAAGTAATCTGTTCTAAAGGGATGCACGAAGCATCCCTTTTTTATATTCAAACCCAGAATACTGTCACCATCCTACTTTCTATTCTCTATTCTAAAAACCGCCCTTCATCGCACTTCAATTAAGTCAACTTTATTCCAAGCAATATAATCACTAAGCTGCTCTACTTCGCTCTTCAGATACAAGAGCTTAATACGCTTGCTCAAGGAGGAGCAATCAGTATGACGACTCAACTTTCAGACACGGCCAGTGTAATTCATCACGGCGGCAAAGATACCGTGACGGGCTCCTGTCATGAACTCAAAGTACCGCACGGCAGCATCTTAATTGACTGCGGACTGTTTCAAGGTAAAGACTTACATTTTGCAGGACGTAAACCTTCGTTAGAAATTGAATTTTCGCTTAAATCCGTTCAAGCCTTAGTGCTGACCCACGCTCATATCGATCACATTGGCCGTTTACCTTGGTTACTTGCCGCTGGATTCAAAGGTCCTATCTATTGCACTCAGGCCACTGCCGAATTAGTGCCATTAATGCTTGATGATGGGCTGAAACTGCAGCTTGGTTTAAACACTGCCCGGCGCCAACAGGTGCTCAGCTTAATTAAAAAACGCCTTAAACCCTGTCGCTACCAGCAATGGATCCCACTTGGCCAGCAAACCTATTTGCGCTTTCAGCATGCCGGGCACATTCTTGGCTCAGCCTATGTGGAATGCAAACTGGCCAACAATGAGGTGGTGGTTTTTTCTGGCGATCTTGGCCCGTGTGATACACCTCTTCTGCCCGATCCAGTTTCTCCTGTGCGAGCCGATTATCTCTTTATCGAATCGACCTATGGCAACAAGCAACACCAAGCAATCGCCACACGCATTCAACGCTTAAACCGTATTATTGACCATGCTCTTGCCGATGGCGGCGTCATTATGATCCCAGCTTTCAGCGTCGGCCGAACACAAGAGTTGCTGTTTGATATCGAACAACTTATCCACCAGCGCAAGCTCTCAGCTCAACTGCCTGTCATTTTGGACTCACCGCTGGCGAATAAGATAACCAAAACCTATCGACGTTTCAAAAAGCTATGGGGGCAAGAAGCCAAGCAGCGTCTCGATAGTCATCGCCACCCATTAGCTTTTGAACAATGCATTAGCGTGCAAAGTCATCGAGAACATTTGGCGCTAGTCAATCGGCTTGCTTCAACGCAACAAGCCGCTTTGGTGGTTGCAGCTTCTGGTATGTGTCAAGGTGGCAGGATCCTCAACTACCTCAAAGCCTTACTGCCAGAGAGTAAAAATGATGTGCTGTTTGCTGGCTATCAAGCGCAAGGCACACTTGGGCAAGTCATTCAAAACGGCCAAACCAGGGTTATCATTGATGAGCAAGTCGTTGAGGTTAACGCTCAAATACACACCATTTCTGGTTATTCGGCCCATGCCGATCAAGCTGACTTATTACAGTTTATCGCTGGGATACCCACCCCACCCAAAGCGGTCCATTTGATCCATGGTGAACAGCACGCCAAACAAGCCTTAGCAGACAAGATAAACCCAAGCGGAATTCAAGTTGTCTTATAAGAATTATAATTTTGTATGAGAGTTTACTTGCTTTATGAGAATCGCGGCCGTTTTGTTAGGGAACTGACCAAGCAAACCGAATAGAGAACCACAAGGAAGAATGATGTTACTTATTACCAATCGTCAGTTAAATCGTACTCATCACCGCTTCGCTAAAACCAATGAACTGAGCCAATCTTTACTGTATTGCGAACATCAAAATGGCCAGACGCAAGAAATTGGCAGTGACTCATGGATGGAAGCTTTATTGAGCACTAATGTTGAACGAGTGCTGCTGTATATCCATGGTTTCAGTAATCAGCCAGAAGCGGATGTGATTAAAAACAGCTTAAAAATGCAAACCATGCTCGATAACAGCCAACCAGGTTGCGTGGTTATTCCGATCATTTGGCCATGCGATAACGATTTTGGCATCATTAAAGATTACTGGGACGATCAACTCAGCGCCGAATTATCTGGTCATGTTTTTGCCAGAGCGTTAGGCAAGCTGATCAACTGGCAGCAGCAACACGCACCTTGTTACCGGAAGGTCTCGGTTTTGGCGCACTCCATGGGCAACCGAGTCTTATTAAAAAGCTTAAACACGTTTGCTAAAGAGTTTGGCCATCAAGGTGTGCCACTGATGTTTGACGAGATATTTTTAATGGCGGCAGACATTGCCAATGATGCGTTGGAAGAAGATCAAGAAGGACGTTGGATTTTAGAAGCCGCAAATCAGGTGGTGTGCTTTTATGCCAAAGATGACTACGCGATGCCAGCCAGTAAAGTGATGAACATCCCACAGCGTTCTTACACGCGTCGTCTTGGTCAAACCGGACCAAAACATCACCTTGAGCGCGTAGAGTTAATCGATTGTTCGAGCTTTAATCAAAAACTGGATTACCCCAAAGGCCATACTTATTTTCTTGATGAAAGCAGCCCAGCTTGGCAGAGAGTGGTTGGGAAGGGTTAGGGTCCTAGGGTCCTAGGGTCCTAGGGTCCTAGGGTCCTAGGGTCAAGGTGCGGTAAGTGGGGTTGGGAGTCAAGGCTTTTTAGGCAAAGCCTTGACTCAGATACAACCTAATCGCTACCAAATAGGTCTCGGGTGTACACTTTATCTGCAACATCCGCAAGCTCTTCAACCATACGGTTAGAGACAATCACATCTGCCGTTTGTTTAAAGGCATCAAGGTTTTTGATCACTCGTGAGTGGAAGAACTCATCTTCTTGCAGCACAGGCTCATACACCACTACTTCAATACCTTTGGCTTTGATACGTTTCATAATGCCTTGAATAGAAGAAGCACGGAAATTGTCGGAGCCAGCCTTCATAATCAAACGATAGATCCCCACTACTTGAGGGTTACGCTTTAAAATAGACTCCGCAACAAAATCTTTACGAGTGCGGTTTGCTTCTACGATCGCACCAACAATATTGTTTGGTACGTCTTGGTAGTTTGCTAGCAGCTGTTTGGTATCTTTAGGTAGGCAGTAACCACCGTAACCAAACGACGGGTTGTTATAGTGATTACCGATACGTGGGTCGAGCCCTACCCCTTCAATAATTTGACGCGCATCTAGGCCATGAGCTTCGGCATAGGAGTCCAACTCATTAAAGTAAGCCACACGCATGGCTAGGTAGGTGTTGGAGAACAGCTTAACCGCTTCTGCCTCGGTCGAGTCGGTAAACAGAACTTGAATATCTTGTTTTACCGCCCCCTCCACGAGCAGGTTAGCGAAGGTTTGTGCACGTTGACTACGCTCACCAACAATAATGCGCGAAGGGTGTAAGTTATCATACAGCGCCTTACCTTCACGTAAAAACTCCGGCGAGAAAATTACATTATCACAGTTCAGTTCTTGCTTGATACGCTCAGTGTAACCAACTGGCACAGTTGATTTGATCACCATCACCGCATCAGGGTTAATCGCCACAACATCCTTAATAACCGCTTCTACCGAAGAGGTATTAAAGTAATTAGTCACTGGGTCATAATCGGTCGGCGTCGCAATCACAACATATTCCGCACCTTGATACGCTAACTGCTTATCCGTAGTAGCAGTAAAGTTAAGCGGTTTATTAGCCAGAAAGTCTTCAATCTCACTATCGACAATCGGCGACTGCTTTTGGTTAAGCAATTCAACTTTCTCGGCAATGATATCTACGGCAACGACTTCGTGGTGCTGGGCAAGCAGCATCGCATTTGAAAGGCCAACATAGCCAGTACCTGCAACAGCAATTTTCATTCTAATTTCCTAACTTTAAAACTGGCGAAAGAATATCAGATTATACATATTGTCGATAGAAGATAATATTCAATCAGTCTTTAGAGCGACCAAAGAGTTGAAATAATGAAAATTGGCATTAAGCGCACCTATTTTCTTTAAACAGCTCAGCAAGATACCCCCTCGAGAAAGTACTCCAAACGTCCGTCTAATGTTATGTTGAACTTCGGATGAGTTATATTTTCATCGTAGCAAACGATTTCGCATAAGCAAAATATACATGCAGACCCATTTTGATACACCTGAGTAATATAAATCAGAAGCTCGTTCATTGCCGAGCTCAAACCATCAAGCTAATAAAAGCAGAACAATCGTGATTCGAGCAGTGCTACACTGTGTTGTCTCTGACATGAAACTGCAATAACGAATAAGTGTTGCTAATCATTACTTGGTTTAATAACTTTTACCATCAAAATTTTATTAAATTACTCTCTGTTTTTAGAATAATTCTCACGGTAAGGTTTTGCATAACTTAAAGTTTCATTCAAAAACCCAATACGGCTACAAGCATGTTGTGAATATGGGGATATAATTTCAGTACGAAATAAATTATAATCCTCAACTTGTTAGTAATTTGCCAGTCGAACATATAAAATATTCTATTCTATGACAGACAGTATCAGTAACACGCTTAAAGAACGAGAAGACATTGAATTTTCTAAAAATAATTCAACTAACATTGCATCAGCGTTGGACAAGTTAGCTACAGGCACACAATATGCTTGTCTTTACATTTACTGCCCGACTGCAGATGAAGAGAAGATCTCCTTAGTGTTGGAAAGACACCCAGAGCTCAATGCGCAGATCAACAACTATGCAATTCGTGACTTTAAGAATAAGACTCTTTGCCATTTTAGAAGCTCACATCTAGACAGCGAACAGCAAGCTTATCTAGTCGCTGCGACAGAACTTGGCGCTTGGGTAGAACCATTGGTCAGCTACTTTGACCGTCGCCTTGGTTACACGGAGACAGAGCTACTGCATAGTGGCTACTTCCTACATCAAAAGGCGTTCTCAATTTTGTCTAACCGTAAGAACAGTTGGCAAAAGCGTGCTATCGATCTTCTTTTCGTCTTTATTCTTGCATGGGTTGCTATCCCAGTAGGTTTGATTACCGCTCTTCTTATTAAGTTAGAGTCACCAGGCCCGGTTTTCTTTAAGCAGCGCCGAACTGGCCAATACAATGAAGAGTTCGATGTTATTAAATTCCGCTCAATGCGAAACGATGCCGAGAAAGATGGGGCGAAGTGGGCCACGAAGAATGACGCTCGTGTTACTCGCGTAGGTAAGTTTATCCGTAAGACTCGTATTGATGAACTACCGCAGCTTATTAACGTCTGGAGAAACGAGATGTCTATGGTAGGCCCTCGCCCAGAACGTGAAGTGTTTATCGCAGAGTTGGAAAAAGAAATTCCTTACTATCGCTTTCGTCACGCAGTAAAGCCAGGTGTAACAGGTTTGGCTCAAGTGAAATACCCGTATGGTGCTTCTGTTGCGGACGCCGTATGGAAACATAAATATGATATTTACTACATCAAACATCAGAACTGGAGAATGGAAGTGAAGATATTACTTCTTACAGTAAAAACTGTTCTATTTGGGATGGGGCGATAGAAAATGGCATCAAAATTCTCCGTGTTATGTTCTTTGTATCACAAAGAGCAACCAAATTACCTAGAACAGTGCTTTGAAAGCTTGGAGTGGCAAACTTTAGCGGCGAGCGAGATTGTTGTGGTTCACGATGGACCTCTAAGTGAAGGATTATACGCCGTTTTGGAAAAGTGGGAACGTAGGCTACCACTTAAACAAGTTGTCCTTAAGAATAATGTCGGATTAGGAGAAGCGCTCAATAAAGGTCTGGATGCATGTAGCCATAACCTAGTTGCTCGCGTAGATACTGATGATATTAACCATATGGACAGGTTTGATAAACAAGTGCGGTACATGGACAATAATCCAGATGTAGCAGCTGCAAGCTCTGATGTTAATGAATTTGACACAGATCCAGAAGAACCTAGCAGAGTTAAGAAAGTTCCATGTTCTAAGACGGTGTTCACGTACAGCCTAAGACGAAACCCCTTAAACCATATGGCGACTATTTTTAGAAAAGATGCAGTAACAAATGTTGGAAGCTACCAACATCACTTATACATGGAAGACTACTATCTATGGCTTCGCTTGCAAGCTAAGGGCTATAAGATAAGTAATATTCCAGAAACCCTTGTTAGTGCGAGAGTTGGAAATGGAATGCTAGAGAGACGTAGAGGCTTGCCCTATGCATTAAGTGAGCTAAAAATGATGCGCAATATGTATAAACTAAATTTATCTAAATCACCAAAAACTGCGATATACTTTAGTTTAAGAGCTATTTCTCGATTGGCCCCCATAACCATGCTTAGCCTTATCTACCATAAAGTCATGAGATGAATCTTTGAAATATCAGAGCTATTGAGATTTAACAGCAAAAAATATGTGAATCAAGCCGAAGGAATCATAATCGATGAGCGTCATATGATTCATGTATTTCGATATGCACCATCACCAACATTAATATTTTCTCACACCTCCAAGGCTCCCCAACCAGAACTAACATCCACTACGAGTTTGTAGGACTGAACTCGTTCAGAAACTTGATTTATTTCAACAACAGACTCAAGCTTGCTCAAATCTGTTACGACCAAATTAATGAATGTTAATATGAGGCGAGATAAGCTGAGGAACGAGATGGGCACAAGCTAGAGAATAAATTTCTCATCTCACAATTAACAGAACTGCGCATCATTAGGGAGTTCTAGTGATAAGTACGTCAAAAGGAAATCTATTAAAGAGAGCTATTGTTTTTCCACCATATGTGTCGAAATTTTAAAGTAAAGGATCGACTTTAAAAAGCAATTAGTGCAATTTATTCCTTGTCTAAAGCATGGCTCCCCCCCTTATTAACGCCTTCCAATGCAATCCGGTAGACTATGTTGCTGCCAGAGTTATGGGTAACTTTTCAGATATTAATACTAGTTTAGGCGATCTTCTTCGTAGCCTCATATTGACGATATCTTTTAACACTAAAGTGTACAAAAAGAAGGATCAAAAATAAAAAGGTTAATATAAAGAGTAGGTTGAAGTTCCTAAACAAAGAACTCCTACTTATATAGGCCATATTACTGACAATGACAATACTTATAAGTATAAGGTATCTAGATGATATCACTCTATTTTGAAAGTACGCTAGAAAGCCACCTAACCCCGAAGCCAGAAGTAATGTTATAAATATTCCTGACTGATATAACTCTGCAACAAAATTGCCCCCTAGCCCCATACCTTTGTTAAACAGCTCCTCGCCAAGGATTTTATAGCTAATAACATCACCAAGTAGACCAATTTCATTCAACCTTTCAATGTTTTGGGAGCGAAAGATAAGAGCTTTCGGTGATAGAGGGGAGAAAACACTGAAATTTGATGTAAAGTATTCTAAGTTATTGATAGTAAATGGTAGTATGTAAAAACTATTACTTTGAGATGTAAAAAAGTAAGAAACTAGATTTCCATTCTTTAAGTCAAAATGCCAACCCTGCCTGTAAAATTGAATAAACAATAGCAAAGAAATCAGTACGCAGACCAGAAGCAACAGTGTCGTTATCTTTGGAGTTCGATTCGAGTAAAAGTTATAGTAAATATAATACAGAAGCGATATGTATAATACAAAAGAACTCCTAACACCCAAGAGTAGGAACCCAAAAGCAAATAATACAAAAACAAAAAAGTAAAACCTAACTGACTTCCAAGCGGGCAGAGAGCTAATTAAAATAGCAAATGCAATAACAAATAGATACCGAGAGACGTCAATCCAGAAAGGGGCACTCACCCCTTCTGAATAATAAGCATAGTATCCGAAACTCATTATAAACTTAAATTCCATATAAAATTTAAGTATTGTGCCAGGCAAAAAAACAATAAATAAAAATCGTCCTACATCGAACAATAATGGTGAAAAACCAACCTTACTATTGATTTCTTTTTTAAAGATTAGATTAGATGTAGAATGCGAAATGTTAATTATAGATAAAACGAGTGCATAAAAATTAAATGACAGTACTAAAACTGAGTCTGATATATAGTAAAGACCAGAAACTGTGCTCGTATAATTAACATTTGAATAATTAAAATACCTGCCTCCTAAAATAAATATAAAAAAACAGGATAGGAACATAAAGAATAAGCTATTTGTTCCACCATAGCTCAACGCATTCTTGATACTAGAAAAGTAAACGAGCGTCAGAAATGAAAATGACAAGAGTAATGGAGCTTGTAGCACTTCAACATAGTCTAAATAGAAAATGCAGAATGCACAAAAAAACAAAAAATAATCAAAAATGAATTTTACTTTTGACAATGTAATACACCTTAATAAGTGCTTCTATGATCTTGAAAAATAAAAACAGTAGTAGTAAGTTAGTAAGCCATACTTCTTTTGTGCTTAATATCATTAGCGTCATGATTAAAGAAGATATAGCTAGAGATAGTGAAATCGCCTTACTATTAACTTTAGCTAAACCTAATGGCACTAAGTATAACTCTCCTGCAACAAGAGATATGCTAGTAACAAGTGCTGTGATTGCTATCAATGTTAATCCTGGTAGTGATTCGCCAAAAAAATAACTAGTAATCGAATCCTTAAATAAAAAAACCAATATAGAGACAAATAGTGTAAATAAAATCGGACTACAACGAAGTAATGTATGTCGTCTAATGTCAACATTTGCTACTTTATTAAGAATAATACCCGTCAGTATCATCGGCATCATTAGACAAAATGCATAAACTTTGAGCATCACATCTAGCTTTGCAAACTGACTTGCCACTAAAATAATACCACTAAAAGCAAGAAATAACTTGTCAAATAATATTGCTGATGCTTTAGCGGTAAAAAAGTATTTAGTTTCATTTATAACATAAGCTATCGAGCTCATTTTCATATCGATTCTAAAGATAAGAAGGTATCTAAGAATAAAAAACTGAATCAAACCAGAAACTAAAAATACGCCCCCATAATATATAGCGAACTCATCAATTGAATTAATCTCATTTATATAAAGATAAGCGAGACAAACTAAAAAGGTAAAGCGGAGAGATCCAATTAAAGTAAGAACAACCGTTCTATTTATAACAACAAAGGCATGAGAGATAGAGAAAACCTCACCGAGCACAATCAGCCACAAGAAGACTGAAGAAAAATAATTTTCATTAGAAAAATTAAAGTAAGAAATCGAAAAATAAATTGGAGTCATTAGCAAAAGGAGCAACCCTTTTGCGTAAATTACCCTTCCTACTCTGATAGCTAAATCTTCACGACTATTTGACATCAAGATATAATTCTCAAAGCCAAATCTTACAACAATTATTATCAACGTAGATAAGTTAAGCAAATAAGCAAATAGCCCGTACTTAACATCCCCATACCTAGATATTAAAAGGGGAATGATTATTATTGCTAGTAGTGAGTCCAAACCTCTATTAATAACCAGAGATATAAACTTTCTCACGATATTCAAAAATTCAAATCTCTTACTTTACCATTAATTAGAGCGATGTTTAACTGTTCTTTAAAACATCTCTGTGCGTTATGTTTCATGCTGTTTTTTTCTTTATCACTCAGAGACTTCAGTGCTAAAATAACATCACTTAAGCTTTGATGCTCATCTACAACAAAACCACATCGATACCTCTCAACATACTCAGCCATATTTGTAGATCTGGTAATAATGACAGGTAAACCAAGAGATAATGCTTCCGAAATAACTAAAGGCATAGCTTCAGAAGCAGAACACAATACTAAAGCATCATATGAGGAAAGGACTGAATCTCTAGCAAGGTTACTCAATGTCCCATGAAAAAAAACTCGATCGTTCAGGTTATATTCATGTATTGCGTTTGACATCCTAATAATTTCACTATCATTCAATAACATATTTTCTCTTGTCAGTGATTTGTCATTTCCATATCCATAAATATCTAGTTTAATTTTATTTTCTCTAACATCTCGCTTGGCTATTTCACTCAGCATATAATCAATGCCTTTATAGTAAAAATCTACCTTTCCTAAATATACTAGTTTCCCGTTAGTAGCTTTAGATGGGGTATTATTTTTTGAGCCTGCTACTAAATTAGGTAAAAACTTAACTTTTTTTCTATTCTTTATTATTGAATTCTCAAACTCAGATCTGTTTGAAAAAATAAAACCATCTACCATAAGAAGCATTAAAGCGATAAATGGCTTAAACAACAATTTTTTCACAGATTTTTTACTGAAAGAATGCTTTGATAGTGAGCCGTGAGACTGAATATAGATCTTAACACCTAATATTTTTAATATCAGAACGATAGGTGGGTATACTGGCATATAGATAGAATGAACTATAGCTATATCGTATCTTTTTTTTAAAACAAGCTTTATGAAGTTAAAAAAACTTTTAAAAGCATATTCGTTCTTATGTTTACTTTCAGTTTGAAAATGACATAAATCTGACTCATAGCCGCTTACAGCCAACGACTCAACTAATTGATTGACCATTGCATTCAGTCCACCTATACGATAGGAAGGTACGACGTCTGCTATGTTGAGGATCTTTTTCATTGTTTTTTTGTTCTGATATATTTTAATAAGTTAGTACAAGACTGTTTTGACGCTGACAGTGAAATATAATCATCTTCAGTTTCAATCTGACAATCTTTATTCCTCCCCATAAAGGAAGATACTAGTCTTAATAGCTCCAACAAATCTGAATGATTTTTTAGCCTTTTTCCAGGTACACATTCTTGATATTCAAAATTCATCCCTCTATCTTTAATATAGTTGTCTAGATCATAGGGAATTAAACCTATTTCGCCATTAGTTAGCTGGTAGTCGAAAATGATTGATGAGTAGTCAGTCAATAAACCATCAAATTTGTGTAGATAGAAGTTTATTTCTGGGACTTTTTCTGAGGAAAGCAAAAATATATTATTATTATCTATATAGTCTTGAAATCCATTATCTAAATGATGCGGCCGAATAAAAATCCTGATATTTTCACGTTCTAAAAATTCGCACAAATTTTTATAATCAAAATCTTCAAATGGAAAGTACTTAGTTACACCACCATCTCGGTATGTTGGTGCGTACAATACATTTTTATACCCTGCAGTGAGTTTTTCTACGTAGTCATTTACTTCTTTATCTAATGAGCGACCAAACATTTCCCCGATTAATGAACCTAAAGCCAGTATATTACTTCTATCTACACAAAAACTTTCCGAGTATATAGGGGAAACTTTTTCAGATTGCGATACTATTGTCTTGTTAGACAAAGAATAATAATATTTATACAATATTTTTTTAAACGAGCTTTGATATTTATCTTTTAAGGCAATAGATTTTAATGGAAAACCGTGCCAAACATTAATTATTTCACGATTAAATATTGACGTAGGCAACATACATATAGACTTTGTTGACACAACCCAAAATTTAGCTGAATATATTTTTTGTAAATCAGAAAAACTATCAAAAGAAATAAAATAATCACCAAATTTATTTTTCAATTTTTCTCTAGTGGATTGTTCAGAAATAACAAATAGAACTTCAAACTCACTATCTTTACTAATTAAATATTCAAAAAAAACTCTAGAATAAAACGAGAATTTTTCATTTCTATATGATGATATCACAATTAGGTTATTATCTTTCTTTTTAAAAAAGTAATAAGAGCTTATCAATATTCTTTTAATTATATTCTTCAACTTACCATCCATATACTTTTAAAACAATAGTTCATCTTGCTTCATAACTTTTAACTGACCTTTACGGTAAAACACTATATCGCCAGACTTGTATGTTCCATTAACTATATCCAAAATAGGCATAACACCTTCTTCTAACGTCATAACGTTAGGGTTTTCAATGTTAATATTTTTTCTAATCTTTGTCTGAATAGCACCAGGGCAAGCAGTTATCACGTCAAACGAGTCTTTATATAAGCCTCCAGACAACCTCAAAACACCGGCTTTTGCTGCACAATATGATGTCCAATCCTTGTAACTGTTAAAGCCTGCAGTCGATGACATATTTATAATTTTACAGCAAGGGTTACTCTCTAAAGCATATTTAGATACCAGATAAGTCCCAATCAAATTTACGTTGATGTCATTGATCCATTTATCTGGATCTGACCCCACAACATTTGCTGAGTACAATGTTCCAGCAGCATTAACAACAACATCAAATTTTTCATTTTGTTTGCAAAAATACTCTTTCACACTGATCTTTGAGGTAACATCAAGCTCACTTCTTTGGGGCAAGTGAGTTTCGTAAATAGCAGAATCTAACAATTCCGACAGCTTTTTGGCAATATCGCCATTTCCACCAGTAATTAGTACTCTTTTTTTACTTTGGCTCTGGTATTGGATGTTCATCGCTACCCCTAATAAGCTCTTGATATTGTTCATATATTTTTTTCTTCAAATTTGTCGAACTCACTCCAGTTCCGTAAGGTAAGTAGAAAACATCTACACCTAACCGCTTCAAATAGTCATACTTACCATACCAGTCGTCACCGATTACAAAGCAGTCGATATTGAGCTTCTTAACTGTTTCACTATGCTCTAGAGTATGTTGTGGAATCACTAAATCAGGAGCTTTTAACCCCTCAACAATCGCAATCCTCTCTTCAAATGGTACTGCCGGTGGTTTTTTATAACTACAAACGAGTTCGTCAGTGCTAACGCCAACTATTAGAGTATCTCCCAGGCCTCGACCATAATTAATCATCTTCAGATGATTGCTATGGAATAAGTCAAATGTTCCTGACACATAAACAACTGTCATATTTACCCCTTCAATTACGATTTTTACTAAAAAAGGCATATTTGACTAATAAAATAGCCACGCCAAAAATTGTTCCTAGCAATAGCCCAAGAATTATAACCATTACCCTATTAGGCTTTGCTTTATTTTCAGATACAACTGCAGGATCAATAATTTTAAAAACAAATTCCTCCTGAACTTCCGCAAGCATTAAGCTTTTTGTTTGTTCTTCAATTAACTTATAAAAAGTACTTTGCATTTCTGCAACTGCAGTTTTTTCTAGCTGTTCACCCAAATACTTGAGGTTTTGCGTAGCTTCGGCTATGGCACGATTACGCATTACTTGATTAATATCATCTATCAACCAATTAACCCACATCTGTGCAACAAAAGGTGAATAGTGACCTACGGAAACTGTGTATAGTCCCGTTTCTTTATCTTGAGTTACGCTAAAAATATCTTTTTTAAAAATTTCAATTGCTTCTTGCTCTGTAGGTTTTGGGCCACGAAGGCCTTTTGGCTTCCTAAGCCATTTATTTTCTTTATCGTTATAGATTTCTTCATCTATAATCAGTTGATTTTTTTCAGCATCCCAGCCTTTTGCTGCCATTAATGGCACCAGCAAATTGTGATTATTAATAAAATTACCGATAAACTGACGTGACTTCATCACTTGTATTGCAAGATCCGTTTGAGAAGATTCACCACCACTAAGGTTAACACCCGCTAAAGCCGCTAAGCCACCCAACTGACCTGCCATTTTTGACAAACCACCACCGTTTGAGCTTTCAGCCGGCGCTAAAAGCGCATCTGATTTATAGATATTTGGCAGACTCAGTGCATAAAAGATTGAGCCAACAGTAAACACAAATGTAATTGAGATAATGAGCCACTTACCACTCCACAACGCTTTGAGAAGTTCACGTAAGTCGATTTCATCTTCGGTGGAATGAGGTTTAGGTGGAGATGCCAGGTAATGTGGATTGGGTTCTTTTTGAGATTCCATTGTTCTTAATCCTAGACTCTGAAATTCGTTATATTAGTCACAGAGATTTGATAGATTGATTTTACTTTTCAAAGCTCAGCCTTGCTGGGTCATAATCCCAGTCTGACTTCGACAGCTGCGATTACTTGACGTCACTTCGATTGTATTAAGTGGTATCCGTGATATTAAGCTAGCGATGGTATCAAAACCGAGCTTATGTAACTTTTAATGTCACATAAGCCCTCGTTTTGCTTGTATTTCAATATGATTTTGAGCTAGTTTAAATAAACTTTTTCCATCGCTACTTCAAGGCGTTAATCGCTACACCAGTTTGGTAAAGAATCTGTGTAGCAGCTGTCCATGTACTCAACGCATCGCGGTAGTCGGTATCAATTGGCACAACAATTGTGTCGCCTGCTTTGAGATCTTCATGATTGTTGCCAAACCAGTAGCCAGACGATGGTTTGTATACCGAGCCATCTGCACGGACAACAAAGATACGGTCTTCATCCGCTTGCTTCTTCGCGCCACCAGCTTTGTTTAGATAGTCATCGACATCCAACTTATCATCCAGCAAGTACGTGATAGGAACTTGAACTTCACCCATAATGGAGACGGTATTACGGAAGGTTGGCACAAACAAGAAGTCGCCATCTTCCAGCATAAAGTCTGCTGAGTGGTCACCTTTAAGAATACGGTTAAGCTGAACCACCATGCGTCCTAGAGCTTTACTGTTGCTGGCTTCTTCAACAAACTTCAAGGTTTTTTCTGGGTCAGAAATCACCGAGTTGAAGTTGCTGTCAGCACGGAAAGCTTTTTTGGCGGTTTCTGCACGCATATCGTGAGCATATTGGTTAAGTAGCTTCTGCTCTTGTAGGCGTAACGCTTCACGAGTGAAAATTGCACCTTGAGGATGAGCAAATTCTGTCAAGCCACCCGCACGTGTTAACAGCTGATCGAGTGTTTCACCTTGGCGCACGGTGTACGTACCAGGGAAGCGCACTTCACCTTGAAGGGTCACGGTACTTTGCAGTTTCACATTTGGCTTTTCAAGGATATTTAAGCGGTCACGACCAGAGATCAACACATCTGCATTACTATTACCTTGAATCGCTTTGCGCAAATCAACCCGTTCAACGTCGATCGATGCACGCTCATCGATGTTATTAATCACCGTGTGTGCTAACTCAGCGTTGATGGTAAAGGCATTATAAGTTAACCCCCCTGCTGCGGCCAGCAAGCTCGACACACTCATTCGTGGTGTGATTGGGTAACGGCCAGGGTGTTTTACTTCACCAAATACTTCGGCAATTTGAGGCGCTAAGCCCAAACGTGATTGCTGTTGCAACTGCAGTAAGACTGGCGCAAGCAAAGAACGACGGGTATTTTGCTTGAGAGCATCAAAGTCCTCTTGGGTGACTTCTTTGCCATGGAACATAATCTTAGGCTCTGAAACCACAGAGTCTGAAGCGTTTTTCTGCATATTGGTTTCATTAAGGTTCTGAGCATTTGCTAAACTATTTTGAGGCAAAATACCTTGTGGCGGAGACAGTAAGGCTACCGATGACTGCATCGCTGCTTGCTCTTTCTGCTGCTCTTGCTCAGCTTGTTGTTGTGCTTGCTCTAATGTCTTGGCTTTACTCGTCGATTCTTGTTCAGAAAAAGCGTCAAGGTCTTCATTATTGAAGCGGTTAAACACCAGCACACGATCACGTGACTGCAGCTCTAAGTTATCTTGGCTGTTAGGCGCTAATATTGCATTAGCCAGATTGATCTGGAACACTTCAATATCACGCTGTGGATTGATTTCACGTACCACAACTGCGTAGTTAACATCTGCAGTTGAATTAAATGATGTATCCACCGCTTGGAATAGGTTAGCGATACGAAGGCCTGATTTCCATTCCACAAAACCAGGGTGACGAACATCACCTTCGACTTCAACGTAACGAGTAAGCTCTTCACTCTTAGTCAAGACCTTAACCACATCACCATCTTTAACTTTAGTCTGTTTATCGCGTACTTGATGAAAGTCGAGTGTCAGTGCCTCACGTGCACCTTTGCTCGCATAGCGTTTTATTTCAATTTGATCTCGATGAGCATTTGCAGTAAAGCCTCCAGCCATATGAATCGCTTGTTGGTAGGTTTCACCTGGCTTCACTTCATAAATAGCAGGACGATTCACTTCACCGTCAATCGAAATGGTATTACCCACTGGGCCAATAAATACGACATCACCTGGCATTAAGCGGACATCGTTACGTGCATCGCCTTTTAATAGCAGGTCATACATATCCAGCTTACGAATCACTTGGCCATTGCGTTTGAGTTGAATGTTACGTAACGCACCGCTTTCATCAAAGCCACCACTGTAGTAAATCGCTTGCGAAATGGTTGTCAGCGCACTTACGGTATAAGAACCTGGTTTGTAAGCATCGCCCATAACAAACACTTGCATGGTACGCATTTCACCCAATGAAATATCACTGCGTACACCAATCATTTGCTCTTTTACACGTTGATTGAGTGATTCCCGCACATCAGAAAAGCTCATACCTGCTACTTGGATGGGGCCAAGTGAAGGAAAGTTGATGATACCAGCACGATTAACACGTAAACGGTGGGTATTGTTCTCTTTACCAAATAGCTGAATGACGATTTCATCTCCAGCGCCAACTGTATAATCAGCAGGAACAGGGACATCACCGACAGGAGCAAATGTAGTAGGTGAGCCAGCAAATAAATCCAAACCAAAGCGTTTTAAACTCTGCTCTTGTTGCTCAAGTTGAGTCTGCTTTTGTTTCTCTTGGCTACGTTCGTCAACGATTGGTCGCGCTGCCATCACCTGAGGATTCGTGTATTGACTAGATTGCTCTGCAGAGCCACTAGGCAGCGTAATGCCATATTTACTGGCCAATGCCTGTTGTTGATCCGCAGGCAAGCTTTGGAACATTTTCATCTGTTCCGGGGTTGGCGTTTGTGCCTGTGCAGCCGACATTAACGAGCTGGCTAAAACACAAGCGGCAATCGAGAAATATCCTTTAAGCATGATCATTCGCTATGGTAATTCAAAATTGGGAAAGCCCAGCTACTTTGAGCTGAGCTCGCTAATAATTAAAGTAAGATTAACAATTTAAAAACGGTGCTGAAAACCTAAGGTAAAGGCGTTAAGGCGCAAGTTTTCTTCTGATACACTATCGACAAACTCAAACACAACCGCATTATGTCTGCTTAAAGCAAAATGCATCCCGACACCAAAACTAAACCCTTGCTCTTTAATCGTTCCACTTTCTTGATGATTGATCTCAACGCTGGAATACCCCGTAAGACCATACATGGCAAAACGGTCTGATATCGGGACATTTAATTTGACATAGGCACTGGCCAACCGATCAACATTTAATCGACCCTCTCTTTGCATTGAGGTGCCATAACGCCCTTCCAATGCAAGATAGTCATTAAAAAAGTATCCTGCTTGAGCTTGTACCAGTAGCGGGCTCGCATCACTTACTTTAGAAGATATTGTTTGCGGATCAAGAGGGGCAACAGCATTTGAAGAAGTCGATACGGGTGCGCGATATTCTGCGTCAGCGTAGCTAACTAGAGCCCCGGCGTAAAAGTCTGCTGATGCTGAGAACGAGCTGATACCCAAGCAGAGCATACTCAGCGTTCCTAACCATGGTTGTTTATTCATTATGTCTCTATTCCTGAGTATCGGTTGACCATTTTACCGTCATTTGTTTGTGTATTGACCCGTTTCCGGTCTCTTGCACTAAACTTATCTACGCTACCGCCCAGTGGCATTACGCGTAAGCCACAGTTCGCGAAAGTATGAATTAATAATTTCATTAAAATTAATGTGAATTTTTGTGCGCTATAAGTCTCATGAATACCTTAAAATATATTTGAGAAGACCTACACAAAAACTGACAAATTATGCACGGATACCACTAAAACAGCAAGCTTTGCTAGTGCTATTAACCAGCGTATAATAAGGACATCACATAACCACAAGCGTTCCATCAAGGTAATCATTTGAAAAGCTTAAAAGGTTCGATTTATCTGGGTTTGTAGGTCCTAGGGTTCTAGAAGTAGCTTGAGGAAATTTTGGTTAGGTGCAAGTTGAATACGGAATACGGAATGATGAAAGAGTCAGTTCCTAGGACCTAGGATCCTAGGTCCTCAAAAACCTCAAACCTCACACGTTACCTTACCCAATCTCCTGAGACAAATGACTAACAAGAGAACACTTCGCATAATAAAAAGCTCCTATGGACTAGAATCTAGGTCTTAGGGTCTTAGGGTCTTAGAAGTAGCTTCAGGAAATTTTGAAGCTTGTGCAAATTTCGGTTGTGTGAAAATGGAATACGGCAAGAGACAGCTCCTAGGAACTAGGACTTAGGACCTTAAAAAACCTAGGACCTTACCTCCCCTTTCTTACTAGTTTTTACTTAGAAAAATCTTATTTAAGTAAGAAACTGTTTACATGCTGATCGTTTTTTAACTAAAATGGGAGCTGGTATGTGATGAACAAACCAAACATCGATGTTTTAAAATATGAAATACAAGGATTAATAATGAAGAATACAGCACTAGCTATTCTTATGGCTCTAAGCGCATCAACTGCATTTGCAGCTGAAGAAGCAGGCAGCGCAAGCGCAGCCTCTACTTCTGCAACAGGTACAACTGCAGTAGCAGTAGGTGCAGCAGCAGCAGTAACAGTTGTAGCCGTTGCAGCATCTGACAGTGACTCTACTTCTACTTCTACTTCTACTTCTACTTCAGTATCAACTAAGTAATTTAGTTCTGTAGAAGTTAGAGATAATCGCCCTGATTGATTCAGGGCGATTTTATTTGTAACAGCGTATTTACGAGAGAGCACCATGACACCTTTTCTATCTTCAACTTGGCGACGCCTGTTGATCGTTGCTCCTTTATTGGGTCTGCTTTTCGGCTGTACACAAAAATTTAATGATGTATCCGCCACCATTCAAGAAGCTTACAGTAACTATATCGACGTTGAGATGTCCGCCGATGAAATCAACGCCGTGCCTTATGCCAGCGCCTATTTAAAAATTGCCGACCAAAAACAAGTATTTGTGGTATTAGCATTTGCTGAGCCCAACCCATTAACAGGCAAGACCCAACTTAAATGGGTCAGTGCTGATAACGCCATGGTAGTGACCGAAAATGGGTATATCGTCAAAACTCTTGGTTTACAAGCGGGTAACCTTGCTGGGGTTTATGGTGACGTACCTAGCTACTCAACCACACCAACGATCAGTTACGCCCTTTCTTATGATTGGCCAAAACAATATCGCTATGGCTTTCCTGCTCAGGTGACACGTAACTATCAAGGCCAGCAAAGCGTAGAAACACCACTTAACACTGTTCAAGCCGACGTCTATGAAGAGCGAGTTGAGTTTCCGAGTTTATCCCGCGAAGTACACAACCGTTATTGGGTTAATGCTCAAGGAAAGGTGATTAAAACACGCCAACATCTAGGGCCTTCGATGGTGCCTGTCGAATTGACCATTCTAAGAGAGTACAGTAAATCATGAACAAAAGATGGTTACCTTTATCGCGCCTAGCGAAAATGATGACTTGGGCCACTTGGACATTGTTCTCTTCTGCGCTAACACAAGTACACGCTCAGCAAGATATTCCCTTACAAGTTGAACTGATTGACACGCAGCAAGCCTTACAATTTCAGCAACCTGCCCGCCTTGAGCAAGTTTTAAAACAGGCTCAAGCACAAGGTATGACTTTGCAGTACCCTTTAGCCGTGACG
Organism: Vibrio sagamiensis NBRC 104589; assembly: GCF_007990935.1. Taxonomy (GTDB): domain Bacteria; phylum Pseudomonadota; class Gammaproteobacteria; order Enterobacterales; family Vibrionaceae; genus Vibrio; species Vibrio sagamiensis. The sequence continues at coordinate 58,014 of NZ_BJXJ01000019.1, read as the reverse complement.
CTTTTTGATCGCTCTCCACAAGCTGAGCAAAGCAGCATGGCACGTAAAAATTCGGTGTTGAATCAAATGATTCAGCATAACCTCGTCACTCATCCAACTTATCAGTTTATTCAGCAGAGTCAATTTGCTCCGCGAGTGCTGTCTGGCGTCGATGTCGATGCGATTCGTCTAGATAAATTTGCCAATCCACGTTTAACCGGCCCACTGGCCCTGAGCGCTCCAGCACGAGAAGAAAACGTACTTTACTTGGGCAACCTCGATGGCCTTTACCGAGTCAGCAATTTGCCAGGTATCGCTTTAAAGGCGCAGCTTAACAGCCTAGCCTCAACAAAAGAGATCGCGACTCTGCCTCAACCGCCGATTCTGATTTACCCAGATGGAGAAGTGGTAGAGCCTCATCATGGCCGCTGGCTGACCACACAATATTACTTGCCACCACTGACCATGGTGTACATTCCATTTGAGGATTACCAAACCTCAAGCATGGATCAAGACATCGTCCAACTGCTTAGTCAGCGTATCCCGACTGCAACGAAGAAGTAACCATGAACCTGATTAGAACCCCTTTATCGCTCTGTTTAATCAGCCCAGCGTTGGTTTGGGCTCAAGAGATGCCTTTTGAAGTGCCACCACTGCAACCCTCTCAAATGGACTTTGGTGGCGTTGGCTTGATACAAATGCCAACTGGTCGTATGGCACCGGAAGGTGAATTTAACTTTGCCGTAACTGGCAGTGATGAATACCTGTTTTATAACGTTACTTTACAAGTGCTGCCTTGGCTAGAAACCACGCTGCGCTACACCCTAGTTAACGATATGTTGTACAGTGACGATGCTAGCTTTTCTGGTAAAACGAAATATACCGATAAGGGCATTGACTTTAAGGTTCGCTTATTAGAAGAGTCACATTATTTACCTGAGCTGTCAGTAGGCATTCGTGATTTTGCTGGTACTGGCTTATTTGATGGTGAATACTTCGCAGCCACCAAGCGCTACTCTCACCCCAGTGTCGGTACGTTTGATTTTACCTTGGGTTTAGGCTGGGGCTATTTAGGTACTCGTAACAATATCACGAACCCAGCCTGTAAAGCTTCCGATAAATACTGTACGCGCCCCTCTGACTTTAAAGGGAATGGCGGCAGTGTCGACTTTGAACGTTGGTTTAAAGGCACTTCGGCTCTCTTTGGTGGCATTGAATATCAAACCTTACATGCTCCACTGCGTTTTAAGCTTGAGTACGACAGTAACGACTATAGCGAAGATTTCCCTGTCATGCGCGGTGGCGTTAATATGACACCCCAAACGCCATGGAACATCGGTGTACTTTACCGCTTAGGCACCATGGCCGATCTGCGTTTAAGTTATGAGCGCGGGGATACTTTAGTCGCAGGGATTAGCCTCAATACTAACTTTAATGATATGCCATCGTTTTGGCGTGACACCCCAACTCCAGCGATAAGCCAACAGCAACCAGAGCAGTTGTCGGATGTTGATTGGCAACGTGTCACAGAAGATCTGGATAAAATTGCAGGCTATCAAAATACCCAACTTTATGTCGATGGTGACACAGTATCTGTCGTCGGTGAACAAAAGAAATACCGCGATCGTAAAGAAGCGCATGAAAAAGCCGCAGCGGTATTAACCAACCAGATGCCTCAAGAGATTGAGACTTTTACCATCAACGAGCGTAATGGCGGTATTTTAAGCAACCAAACCGTGATCGATAAAAACAAGTATCGCGACTTTGCTGAAGTAAATTACCTCAACCCAAGCATTGAAGATGCCACCTCCAACTCAAGTGCACAGCCGCAAGGGACACCCACTTATGATGGCTTTGAGCGTTTTGATTGGGGCTTCTCGCCAAAGCTGGCCCAAACATTGGGTAACCCTGAATCATTCTATTTATTCAGTGTTGGTTTAACTGGCAGCGCTTCCTACTGGCTGACTGATAATCTCGAATTTGGCGGCTCTCTCTACTGGGATTGGTACAACAACTACGATAAGTTTAACTTCGTCACTCCACCAGACGCGACCTCGGTTCCTCGCGTGCGTACCATGTTCCGTGCTTACCAAAATGAGCACCCTGTGACCATGTCTAACCTTCAAATGACGTGGTTCCAAGAGTATGGCGATAGTATTGATCAGCAAGTTTATGCCGGTTATCTCGAGAGTATGTTTGCAGGGGTTGGTACCGAAGTACTTTACCGCCCTCAAGGCGCAAACTGGGCCATTGGTGCCGATATTAACCTGATCTCTCAGCGTGATCCGCAAAGCTACTTTGGTATCTACGATCAAAAATGGCAGCAAACTCCTGAATACGGCCGCCCATTTGAAGTGATCGATAAAGGCTTTACTGGCTTTGTGTCTGGCTATTACTTCCCGCAATGGAATTTCCTACAAGACTTAATGATCCAAGTCGATGTCGGTCAGTTCTTAGCCGGTGATGTGGGTACTCAGATCAATGTCGCAAAACAGTTTAAGAGTGGTGTCATTGCCGGAGCGTTTGCTTCAATCAGTGATTTATCAGCTGATGAGTTTGGTGAGGGCAGCTTTACCAAAGGATTCTACGTCTCGATTCCTTTCGATATTATGACGGTTAAGCCAAGTAATAATCGTGCCTTCTTTAGCTGGCAGCCTCTCACTCGAGATGGTGGTCAAAAGCTAGGACGTAAATACAGCTTGATTGAGCTAACGGATGAACGTAATCCGTGGTATCAACGTCCGAATGCGTCTGGGGAGTAGGTTTTAGGGTCCTAGGGTCCTAGGGTCCTAGGGTCCTAGGGTCCTAGAAGGAGCATACAGGGTGTTTCGTGTGTTTCAATTGCTCTTGAATATATTTTTGGTATACGGAATATGGGAAAGGCTCTAGGTCCTAGGTCCTAGGTCCTAGGTCCTAAAGACTAGGACCTTGTTTACCTCCTATCAATAGCGCTACTTTCCGTTTCTTGCTAAAATTCTGAAGAAAATTTTAATCTATGGTGGAAGTCTTATGATCATCGTAACTGGTGGTGCTGGCATGATTGGTAGCAATATTGTTAAAGCACTCAATGAAGCAGGAATTAACGATATTCTGGTGGTTGATAACCTGAAAAACGGTAAAAAGTTTAAAAATCTGGTTGATCTGGATATCACCGATTACATGGATCGTGATGACTTTCTTACACAAGTGATGGCTGGCGATGATTTCGGTCCTATCGAAGCGGTATTTCATGAAGGGGCTTGCTCTGCGACGACCGAGTGGGACGGCAAATATATGATGCTCAATAACTACGAGTATTCAAAAGAGCTTCTGCATTACTGCTTAGACCGCGAAATTCCTTTCCTTTATGCTTCATCTGCTGCCACATATGGCGAAACTGAAACCTTCATTGAAGAACGTGAGTACGAAGGTGCTCTTAACGTTTACGGTTACTCAAAACAGCAGTTCGATAACTACGTACGCCGCTTATGGCAAGATGCCGAACAACATGGTGAGAAACTGTCGCAAGTCACTGGCTTCCGTTACTTTAATGTTTATGGCCCACGTGAAGATCACAAAGGCAGCATGGCCTCTGTTGCTTTCCACTTGAATAACCAAATGAACGCAGGTGAAAATCCAAAACTGTTTGCAGGTAGCGGCCACTTTAAGCGTGACTTTGTTTATGTCGGCGATGTTGCAGCGGTTAACCTGTGGTTTTTAAACCATTCTGTGTCAGGTATTTTTAATTTGGGCACAGGTAATGCTGAGTCTTTTGAAGAGATTGCCAAAGCGGTGATCCAATACCATGGCAAAGGTGAAATTGAGACCATCCCATTCCCAGAGCACTTAAAAGGTGCTTACCAAGAATTCACTCAGGCCGATCTTACTAAGCTTCGTGCGGCTGGCTGTGACGTCGAATTCAAAACCGTAGCACAAGGTGTCGCAGAATATCTTGCGATACAAAACGGTTAATCTTATTGCTATCAAACAAGGCAGGATATCCCCTGCCTTAATTCATTCTGTTATAGTTAAAAATATCAATTAAGTGATGAGCGACGGCTTTTCCCTTTGTACTAGGTACTTGCAAACTGATGACTGAACAACGTAATGACTTCGATCCTAAGGCCTATAACCCAGTCTTTCAGCGCCATTTCCTTGCGCCCAAATATTGGATCACTTGGCTTGGGGTGATACTTGCTGTGCCTCTTTCTCTGCTGCCTTTTAGCCTGCAAAAATGGCTGGCAAAAATCATCGCCAGCAAAATGGTTAAGTCTTCCAAAGGCCCAGCTCATCGAATTAGAGTGAACTTTGAGCTGTGTTTTCCGGAAAAACCATTTGCAGAACGTGAAGTTTTAATTGAAAAGACACTTTATACCGCCGCTTTGTTTTTCTTTCGCTTTGGCTTACTCAGCTTACGTTCGTCTGAGTGGTTGCAGCAACGTTGCCAGATCCGTGGTTTAGACATCCTACAAAAGCACATCGATAACGATGAGAAAGTCATTTTGATGGTGCCACATTCTTGGGCTATTGACGTGCCAGCGGTATTGCTTGCTTCAATGGGCATGCCGGTATCAGCCATGGCAAAGAAACAGAAAAACGAAGTCGCAGATTGGTTGATGCACCGACAACGAGTGCAATATGGCGGCCGCGTTTACGAACGCTCTGGCGGTATTAAGCCGTTTTTAAAATCGATTCGCGATGGGTATATTGGCTACTACCTGCCCGATCAGGATCATGGTCCTGAGCACAGTGTGTTTGTCGATTTTTTTGCCACTCGTAAAGCCACCCTGCCTGGCTTAGGTAAAATTGCCAAACTATCACGCGCTAAAGTGTTGCCTATGTTCGCCTCAATAAATAGCGAAGATGGCTCGTTTGATATCGAAATCTTACCGGCGTTCGAGTTAGACAAAGGTGAAGAACAAGATGCACGTACTTGTAACCAAGCAATTGAGTACTTTGTTGCCAGTAAACCTGAGCAGTATATGTGGATACTGCAACTGCTCCGCTCACAAGAAAATGGCAATAATTATTACAACCTCTTTAAACCAAGATATGACTCTGACTGGCAAATAGAAAAATGAAAAAGATCTTAATTATTGGCCCATCTTGGGTTGGTGATATGGTGATGTCCCAGTCACTGTACATCGTTTTAAAGCAGCTTCATCCACAAAGCCAAATTGACGTGATTGCACCCGGTTGGTGTAAACCCATTCTTGAGCGTATGCCAGAGATCCACCAAGCGATTGAAATGCCTATCGGTCATGGTGAGTTCAACTTATTGGGTCGCCGTGAAATTGGCAAGTCTCTACGTGAAAAGCAATATGATCACGCTTATATTCTGCCTAAGTCGGCAAAATCTGCCCTGATTCCTTGGTTTGCCAATATCCCGCTTCGCACGGGCTGGAAAGGCGAAATGCGTTACGGGCTGCTTAATGACTTGCGTCCAAATATGAAGTCTTTTGAATTCATGGTTGAACGCTATGTAGCATTAGCCTATTCACAAACGGAGATGATTGACTCGTCCTCACTGGGTGGTTTAGAAACCCTACCTCGCCCTAGCCTGTTTATTAATAAACAAGAACAAGGCGCAGCGATTTCTAAGTTTAATCTCAACCAAGAAGCGCCTGTTATTGGCCTATGCCCGGGTGCGGAATTTGGCCCTGCGAAAAAATGGCCCGAAGCGCACTATGCAGAAGTCGCCTCAGCGATGGCGCATTCAGGAAAGCAAGTGTGGCTATTTGGCTCACAAAAAGACCTTGAGACCTGTAACAACATCAAGCAATTAGTCCCTCAGGAACATCAGCACCAAATTTATGTTTTAGCCGGGCAAACAAACCTGATTGAAGCGGTTGATCTGCTGGCGGCCTGTCAAACTGTAGTAGCAAACGACTCAGGCCTTATGCACGTCGCCGCTGCCGTTGGTTGTAACGTGGTGGCGGTCTATGGTTCAACATCTCCAAAGTACACTCCACCACTAGCGGAAAAAGTGGAGATTGTTCACACCGACATTGACTGCCGTCCATGCTTTAAGCGTGAGTGTGAGTTTAAGCACCTTAAGTGTTTAACTGAGTTATCCCCAAAGCAAGTGCTCGGTAGTATTCAAAAACTGGAAGCAATAACGGTCAGCTCATGCTAATTCGAGGCCTATATACTTTATTACTCACCATCGCTTCTCCTTTGCTACTGTTTGGTTTGTATAAAACCAAACCAAACAAACCCAAGTTTGGCCAACGATGGAAAGAGCATTTTGGTATTACTCCAAAGCTAGAAGCAGCTGAGCCCCCCATTTGGATTCATGCGGTTTCGGTAGGTGAAAGCATCGCTGCTATCCCACTCATTAAAGAGTTAAAAAAGAAAAATCCAACCCAACCTATTTTGGTTACCACCACAACCAGCACTGGTGCAGAACAAATTGCTAAGTTGGGTGACTTAGTTGAACACCGCTATATGCCTATCGATTTTAGCTTTGCCGTGAAAGGCTTTCTGAAGGCAATACGCCCAAAGCAAATGCTGATCATCGAAACCGAGCTTTGGCCAAACACACTTAATGTTGTCCATAATGCGGGAATCCCTATCATCGTGGTCAACGCTCGCCTATCTGAAAAGTCGTGTAAGAACTACGCCAAAGTTCAGCCACTGTTTAACCTATTAGCCCCTTGTCTGGATAAAGTACTTTGCCAGACCGAGTCAGATGCCAAGCGTTTCGAACGTTTAGGGGTCGAGAAAAACAAACTTTTTGTTACAGGCTCAATAAAGTTTGATATTCAAATATCGGATACTGTTAGAGAGCAAGGCAAAGCACTGCGTAATGAACTTGGCTGCGATCGCCCAGTCTGGATTGCAGCAAGTACCCACAAAGGTGAGGACGAGCAAGTTCTTGAAGCGCATAAACAAGTTCTAGAGTCACACCCTGACGCACTATTGATTCTTGTTCCTCGCCATCCAGAACGTTTCGACAACGTATTTGAGCTTTGCCAGAAGCTAGACTTTGAAACTGCTCGCCGTACAAGCCAAGAAGCTGTAACAGCATCGACCCAAGTTTATCTTGGAGATACCATGGGTGAGATGTTGGTCTTGATGGGCGCTGCTGATATCTGCTTTATGGGTGGTAGCTTAGTTGGTGATAGAGTTGGTGGACATAATGTGTTGGAGCCGGCAGCATTAGGGATCCCTGTGATTACCGGGCCAAGTTATTATAACTTCCAAGACCTGGTTACTAAGATGCTTCATAAGAAGGTTATCAAACTAATTGGGTCACCTAACGAGATGAGCCTAAAGGTTGAAGCTATGTTTCAAAATGCGTTAGCAAAAGGTGTCGTTCAAGAAAACCTCCTTAGCTTTGTCAACGATAATGTTGGTGCGCTAACTAAGACCATTAGATGTATTGAGAGTATAAAATGAAAGTTTTTGTTATTAACTTGAAACGCTCAGTTGATAGAAGAGTTCGCATGGAAAATACACTCAACAAAGCCAACATACCATTCGAATTTATAGAAGCGGTAGATTCCTCTGTGCCAAATTTTCTATACTCTGAACGTAGCAATGACGCTCTTACCCGAAAACGATTTGGCTATAGGCTAGTTGAGAACGAAATTGCTTGCTTCTCTAGTCACCACCTAGCCTGGGAGAAGTGCTTGGAGGTAAACGAACCAATACTGATTCTAGAAGATAACTGCGACTTATTGCCTGAATTTTTTGACGTGTTTTCACGTTTCGACACATTGGCGGAGCAATACGACTTTCTAAAACTTGCAGCAACCAAGCCTAAATCATTTAAAGTCATATCTTCAGTTAATAACAAACTTGATATTGTACGCTTCAACAAACGCACATGCGGTATTATGGGATATATTCTAACTCCGCATGCAGCTTCGAAATTCATAAAAAACGCAATTCAGTTTATAGAGCCTGTAGATGACTACATGGAAAAACCGTATAAACATGGTGTATCCACGTATGTTTTAAGACCAGATATTGTCAAAAGAGCCGATATTCCATCAACAATTGGCAGTTGTCGAAAAGATAAATCTGATATAAATCTCTGCAATAAGATATACATTGAACTTTTTAGACTCTACGAACAAATTCAAGACAGGCTTGTAGTTCACCGAGATAAGTGAAGAAAAATATGCCCCGATATTTTAGTTTCGGGGCATATCTTATTGTTTAAAAGGACAGCTATCTAAAAGAGGTTGAATATCTATTTTTATGTCATAGTTCTTTGGTAACTCATAGAGCTCTTCGATACTAGTGGAAGACGATACTTTGATAGGCAAATTACACTCTCGTCCAACTGAAAGGTAGTAATCGAAGAATTTAAACTCACCTCCTTCCACCGAGTCATCAAAAGAAATATGGTGAGCAGGCACGCCATAAGCGTCAGCAACAATAATTCCGTGTAACGAGCTTGAAACAATTAGCTCACAAGACGCGATTTCATCGATAAACTCCTGAACATCATCAGTTTCGATATCAATTATTTTTACATCATCAGGAAATTTTTGATTAAAGAATGCATCATTTTTATTGTTGTAATGCGGAATAATACCTAACTTATACATGACACCAGAGTTGCTAGGCTGTATTAGCGATGGCAAAACTAAAGCGGGATCACCATAGACCGCCGGGCAGTCAATCCCCCGGGCGAGCAAGACCTCCCTTGTTTTAGGCCCTCTTACTGCATAAACTTTCTTGGGTTTAAATAGTGGCGTTTTTCTATCCGATATAATACCACTCCCCCACACGATTGCATTGTCATTAGAAGACTGTAAGACAGAGCCAATGACTAGGTGATGTTCTTTATCAGATTTATCGGATGACCAAATTGCTTTCTTTCCAGATAGCTTTTCTACAATGAATTTATTTACAACATCACCAAAATTAAGGCGACCATTCCACCAATGCAATGCAATTTCCGAAGAGGAGTCCACTCCTTTGGCTTTATCATATTTATATGACAAACGTTTTAGAAAACCCCGAAAGCCTTTGTAGTTTTTCACCTTACCTCCTACTGATAAATGGGTTTTAATTGATACTCATAAAACGTAAAATGTCTTTCTATTAAACATTACGTCTAGTTATAGAATAGCTGTTCTCGAGTTTATTCGTTACGCTTGATTGAGACGTTTTCATCGATATCGGCTTTAGGCTCTGGATTTTTGATACTTAGGCGAAAGTCTTGCCCTTAGAAGATGTTTTCGCCAAACAGACTGAGTCTTTAACTAAGTTTCATCATGTAACTTCCTGTAGTAATGTAAAAAGTTAAACCTTGATACTACCTTTCAGAAAATAATGAATTAAATAGTATATCAAAGTAATTCTCTTGCCAATGTACATGACGTCACTTCAAATCCTTTAATAGAGTACATTTCAATCTATCTAGGTTACTTTACTTCCAACCACACCCTGTTGATTAAAGAATTTATAAAAATTCATTATACGCACCTTTTATTTCATTCACATCAATTGGTGTATTGTGTATTAGTTGTTTCTTCATATATTGAGCGACTAATAAAAATGCAAAAAATCACCAAGCTGCAAATTTTTATAAACACCATTTATCTATATCATTAATAATAAATTAACAATAACGAATAGAATAGGAATAGTATCATTCATTTAAACTTGAATCGTTTATTTAAAGAAACCTGATTAAATAGCAACTTAAATCGTATACCTATTTTTCTTATACCTTTACTTGCCGCTTTATCTTTCTTCAAACTAATATATTCAATCCAATTATTGACTAACTTTAAATTCTGATCCGATATTAAATCTAGCTTTCTTGCTATCTCAATATCTTTGAGATATTGTTTTTTTATTCTTTCATGTTTCATTTTAACTATATTGGTTGGAGCAGATAATGAATTATCATGAATTCGATAGTAAATACCAGGACTATTAATAACCATACCATCCCCTAAGTATAACCCTCTAAGTAAGAAAGGGGTATCTTCTGTCGGACAAAGCGAATCTAAGCCATTAAATGTGTCAAATAAACTACGTCTAAACACTCTTGATGCTCCACTAGCCATAATTTTTTTTCCTGAAGTATAATCAGAAATAGAAAAGCGAAGGTCACCATCTAGACGGGATAAACGTCCAATACTCTTTCCATTTTCATCAATTTTTTCATCATTAAAAGACAAAAACGAAATTTTTTCGTTCTGATTGAAACACTCTACAGCTTTGCTAACCCTTGACGATAATGATATATCATCCCCTGCAGCTATAGCGATTAACTCCCCTGTCGCTTTAGCCATGGCAACATTAAAATGCTCAGCAATACCGATGTTTTTTTTATTTTTATTAAGAATGATATTTTTATTTGGGTACTGAGCACAAGTTTTTTCAATAATTTCGAATGTATCATCACTCGAGCAATCATCTGAAAAAATAAATTCTATACTTTCATAGTCTTGCTCAAGTGCGGATCTTATCGCTGATTCAATAAACTTTGATTGGTTATAAGCCAGTAAAACAAATGAGACCTTTATCATATTTTATTACCCTGTTCCATTTACACTTAATTTGATAATTAGACTAAGTCAACAAATCATATCAAATAGTTTAAGAAGCAAATTAAGGTATCCCCTCAAACACATTGTATATGTTTATAATTTATGGGAAATTTTATATTCGCCTAACCACTTTAGCGGGGTTCCCAGCAGCCATCACGTTATCAGGTATATCTTTAACAACAATTGACCCTGCCGCTATAATTGAATTTTCCCCGATATTTACACCCTTATAAATCTTAACATCATTACCACAAAATACATTGTCATTTATAATTACATCTCCGGATTTAATATTTGATGGTGCAAATCTATTTTTTGGGTCTAAATCGTGAAAATCTGATGTCACTATAGACAGATTGGCTCCAAACAGGCAGTTATCTCCTATTATAATATTTGCATCTCTCGTTATTAAAGAAAAGCCATTATTAAAAACGCAATTATCACCAACTTTTATAAAGTCAGTTGAAAGCCTGCAATCAATATAACCATAACTCGAAAAGAAATCAGGGCTTGATTTCACTCCAAAAAATGTATTTTCCCCAAATGAAAAATTAAGATTGTTCTTAAAAAGAATAGGGTAATAACTATATTTAACCCAATACCTCTTATCCGACAACATATAGTACTTATATTTTCTCAAGTAGATTAAACAACGACGTAAAAATCTACCAAACTCACGCTTAATTTTCATTTTTAGTACACCTAAACATTCTAAAATAACTATATCAGACCATTTTATTTAATCTACACATAATGGCTTGAGTATAAACATTATAAAAAGTTGCGTGATGAACCAATAGCAGATAAAGGTAAAATAGAAGCTGTTAGCATCACCACACATGTTCATTGTCAGTTTTGAATAAACCACGTCAAAACATCATCAACCATCAAAAAATCCGTTATCGCTGTTACTTTGAGTAAAATATTTACGCCTTGAACTCGTTCACCAATTGAATGACTTTGGTTACAGCTTCATTATCCATTGTTGGATCCATTGGCAATGAAATTATTTGCTGATGAATCATTTCTGTAACCGGATTTAACAAGTCATTCAATTCACTGTAGGCCATTTGTTTATGAGGTGGTATTGGATAATGAATCAGTGTTTGAACATCATTTTGAGAAAGCCAATTTTGCAGTGCTTCACGTTGTTCACACCGAACAACAAATAGATGCCACACATGCTCTGCTTCATTTTCCACTTTAGGCAAGATGACTAATGAGTTATTGATTTCAGCTCTATAGCGCTTAGCAATTTCCTGACGACGCAACGTTTCAGCATCGAGATGATGAAGTTTAACCCTCAGCATTGCTGCTTGAATTTCATCTAATCGACTATTTACACCTTGATATAAATTTTCGTATTTCTTGTGAGAGCCGTAATTGCGCAGCGCCCTCAGAGTTTGTGCTAACTCATCATCATTAGTTGTAATAGCACCCGCATCACCTAACGCGCCAAGGTTTTTGCCAGGATAGAAACTAAAACCAGCAGCATCCCCCCAATTACCTGCTTTCTTACTATGAATCAGAGCCCCATGAGCTTGAGCACAGTCTTCCAATACTAGTAAATCGTGCTCTTTTGCAATTTGCATGATCTCCGGCATTGGTGAAATTAGGCCGTATAGATGAACAGGCAAAACAGCTTTTGTTCTTGGGCTGATTGCAGCCTCAATGCCCTCTTTCGTTAAGTTGTAAGTATCAATATCTGGTTCAACTAACACAGGCACTAAATTGTTTTCTGTGATGGCTAGAATGCTTGCGATATAAGTATTTGCAGGAACGATAACTTCATCACCTTCTAAAAGTTTACCTAACTCTTTCCAAGCTCGAAGGACTAAGGTGAGAGCATCCAAACCATTTGCCACACCGACAGCATATTTAGTTCCGCAATATGCAGCAAACTCAGCCTCGAATTTAGTTAGTTCATTGCCCATAATATACCAGCCGGAATCAATCACGCGAGCACATGCTTCTTTTAGTTCTTTTTGGTATTGCTGATTAATACTTTTTAAATCTAGAAATGGAATCACGCTATTCTAAGCCTCAGTATATCTAATTATTTTTGCTGGATTGCCAATAACAACAGCCATCGCGGGCACATCTTTAGTAACAACAGAGCCAGCGCCTACCATTGCATTTTGTCCAATGGTAACACCCGGCAATATAGTTGCATTAGCACCGATAGATGCGCCTTTCTGAATTTGAATTTTTGAAAACGACTCTGGGTACTGTTTTGAGCGCGGGAACTTGTCATTCGTAAATGCAACGCAAGGGCCAATAAACACATCATCTTCTAAAACAATACCATCCCAAAGATAAACGCCATTTTTAACCGTAACCCGATCACCAAGAACAACATCATTTTCTACGAAGGTATGCGCGCATAAATTACAGTCTTCGCCTATTTGCGCACCAGAAAGAACCACTGAAAATTGCCATATTGTAGTCCCCTTGCCTATTTTTGAAGAAGAAACATCACTTAGCGGATGAATTTTCATAATTCTACCTCTCTAAGAAAAGCGTCATAATTACGAATATAATCACTCTCATCATATACATCACTAGCAAGCACTAACAGTACACAATCTTCAGAAAAATTACTCATCTCATGCCATTGCATTACATCAATCAATAATCCTTGACTAGGTGAACTTAATCTAACAATTTCTTTCTTATGACCGTTATCCATCAAAATATCACAACTACCTTTTAAGCAAACCGCCACTTGAACAAGCTCTCTATGAGCATGAAAACCACGTGGTAAATCAGACTGCATACCGAATAAGTAATAAACACGCTTAATGCCAAAAGGAATGAGTTTGTTTGCTTCTAAAGCGACAAGGCTTCCTCTTTCATCACCAATGACTGGAAAATCAATCCAACGAATGAGCTTTTTCATTTATTCTTCCAACAATGCTAACAGGTACTGGCCATATTCATTTTTAGCTAAAGCACAACCTGCTTTAGACAACTGTTCATTCGACAACCACCCTTGGCGCCAGGCAATCTCTTCTAAACAAGCGACTTTCAAACCTTGAACGTTCTCAATGGTTTGCACAAAGGAAGATGCTTCATGCAAACTTTCATGAGTGCCTGTATCTAGCCAAGCAAAGCCTCGACCCAATAACTCAACATTTAGCAAACCATTGTTCAAGTACATATCATTTAAAGTTGTAATTTCCAACTCCCCACGTTCAGAAGGTTTCACTTTCTTGGCCATTTCGACCACGTGGTTATCATAGAAATACAGGCCAGTGACAGCATAGTTTGACTTTGGCGCTGATGGCTTTTCTTCAATAGATACGGCTCTCATATTGGCATCAAATTCCACCACACCAAATCGCTCCGGGTCTTTGACTTGATAACCGAAAACTGTTGCTCCGATCTTTCTTTCAACAGCATTTTGTAAAATAGGTGTAAAGCCTTGCCCATAGAAGATATTATCCCCCAGCACTAAGCAAACGCTGTCGTCACCGATAAATTCTTCACCAATAATGAATGCTTGAGCTAAACCATCTGGCGTGGGTTGGGTTGCGTATTGCAGTTCAATACCAAAGTCAGAGCCATCACCAAGCAAGCGCTGAAAACCTTCTTGATCCTCAGGAGTGGTAATTACCAAAATTTCACGAATACCAGCAAGCATAAGTACCGACAGCGGGTAGTAAATCATTGGCTTATCATAAACGGGCAATAACTGTTTCGATACGCCTCGTGTGATCGGGTAAAGACGAGTACCTGAACCACCAGCAAGAATAATACCTTTCATTATTCACCTGCTCCGAGTCTTTCTAAACTGTATGAACCATCCAAAACACGTTGCCACCACTGTGGGTTACTTAAGTACCATTCAACCGTTTTTCTAATGCCACTTTCAAACGTTTCTTCAGGCGTCCAGTTCAGCTCTTGAGCAATTTTTGTTGCATCAATGGCATAGCGTATATCATGACCAGGCCTGTCTTTCACATAGGTGATCAACGATTCATAAGATTCAACATCTGCAGGTTTGTTTGGGCGAAACTCTTCAAGTAGAGAGCAAATGGTTTTCACCACTTCAATGTTCGCTTTTTCATTGTGACCACCAATGTTATATGTTTCACCGATTTCACCCTCAGTAACGACTTTGTAAAGAGCACGAGCATGATCTTCGACGAACAGCCAATCACGGATTTGCATACCATCGCCATAAACTGGCAACGGTTTGCCATCTAATGCATTAAGGATCATTAGAGGGATTAATTTCTCTGGAAAATGGTAAGGTCCATAGTTATTCGAACAATTAGTAACAACGGTTGGGAAACCGTAAGTTCGCTGCCACGCTCGAACAAGATGATCGCTGGATGCTTTAGAAGCGGAGTACGGACTGCTTGGTGCATAGGATGTGGTTTCAGTAAACAAATCATCCGTATCTTCTAGGTCACCATATACTTCGTCGGTAGAAATATGATGAAAGCGGAAAGCGGCTTTGCGTGTATCATCCAGTGTCGACCAATATTGGCGAGCCGATTCAAGAAGGTGATATGTTCCAATGACATTGGTTTCAATAAATGCCGCAGGTCCATCAATGGAACGATCTACGTGAGACTCAGCCGCAAGGTGCATCACAAGATCAGGTTGATGCTTTTCAAATACGCGATCAAGCTCGTCACGTTGACAGATATCAACCTGCTCAAAATGGTAACGCTCACTATCCGATACTTCCGCTAAGGACTCTAAATTGCCCGCATAAGTCAATTTATCTAAGTTAATGACGGTATCTTTTGTATCACCAATGATGTGTCTTATGACTGCAGAGCCAATAAAACCAGCACCGCCAGTTACGAGTATTTTCATTATGAATGTTACCTGCTTAATATTGCGCTCACGTAAAGTGCAACAGTTCTTATTTCATTGTAGTAGTTAACTATGCGCTAAACTAAATGACTTAGCTTTGACATAAACAAAGCATAAATTTTCTGGAGCGTTACTAGCCCTAACGACTTAAAGAATATGCCGTTTTAAGTACATCAAAATCCTTCTCTTGCCAATGTATCTGGCGTTGCTTCAATTCTTTAAAAAAAGAGCGCTTCAAACGCTCTAAATTGCCTTGCTTCCAATCACCATCCGATTGCTGACGGCATTTGTCAAAATCGATGAGCCATACTTTTTCCTGATTATCAATCAGAATATTGTGAATGTTCAGATCAGTATGATTCACATTAACGTTATGCATCTTGGCAATTTCTTGCCCTATCTTCTGATACATGGCTTCCGATAATGGCTTTTCTTGCAAAAAACTAACCAAGTCTTGAGCATTGGGAATTCTTTCGCTCAAAAGATCCGCTTGGTAAGTTAAGCCAGTTTTAACTGCGCGCGCAGCAATCGGTCGAGGGACATTCACACTAGATTCAATCAGCACTCTGAGCAGATTAAACTCTTGTAGGCTACGAGTCTGCTCCCATCCAGTAAACCAATAGTGATCTTCAACCAACTTACCAAATAAACCACCACGACGATAATGGCGTAAAGCGGCTTGTAAATCATTAAGTTGGATAAACCATGTGGTTCCACGCCCGGATGCGCTGCCCACCACTTTATCTTGCTCTTGCCAATATTGAGCATCAAACAGCGATTGGCGTGGGTTGGAAATGATTTGGTCATCAAACCAAATCATACTATTGTCCTGTTGGTGGCACTTAATCATGGTTTACACTCAGATGATGATAGTATTATAAATAATGACCAGCAAGAATGTACAGCCATACAAAGCCAGCGAATAGCATAGCGACCAAAACTGCAGCAGAGCCAATGTCTTTTGCTCGACCACTGAGTTCATGGTACTCCGTACCGACTCGGTCAACAACGGCTTCTATAGCTGAGTTAAGTAACTCTACAATCAATACCAATACCACCACCCCTAGCATGACAATACGCTCTATAATGCTTAAATCTAAAAAGCAAACGGATATGATGGCAATGACCAGCAGTACAAGTTCTTGACGAATGGCAGCTTCATATTTAAAAGCGGCTTTTAAACCTTGTATAGAGAACCCCGTAGCTTTGATGATGCGAGTTAAACCAGTATTACCCGGTTTACCAGAGGTTGGCGTTGAATTAGGCTGTTTTTGTGGCATCGTTTTCTTCTTTCTTTGATTATAATAATTGGAATTGCCCATTTTACATTTATTAGCAATATCTGCATAATTTACTTGCTCTTAAATTATCTTACTAGACAGACATTATGTTCACTTCAGCTCCTGCTTCTCTGTGTATTTTACGATTATCCGCCTTGGGTGATGTGTGTAATGCCATTGCAACTGCTCAGGCGATTCAAAAACAATGGCCTACGACGAAAATTACTTGGATAACCAGCGAGCTCGAAGCTCAACTCCTCCAAGCAGTAGAAGGCGTCGAGATCATTATTTTTGATAAAAAAGCAGGGCTCAAAGGCTATCAATCTGTGTGGCGTCAGTTAAAAGATCGTGAGTTTGATGCCTTGCTGCACATGCAGTATGCACTTCGAGCCAGTGTGGTCACTTTAGGCATAAAAGCTAAGTACACCCTAGGTTTTGCTGCCGATCGCAGTCAAGATTTTCAAACTTTATTTACCAACGTAAAAGTCCCTTCCCCACCTTCACTGCATGTAGCAGATGGACTGCTGGCCTTCGCTTATCAGCTAGGGGTAACTCCTGCAGAGCCCACTTGGTTTTTAACTTATCCCGAAACAGATAGAGCGTGGGCAAATGCACTGCTCCAGAAAGATACACCACATTTACTGCTCGTTCCAGGTGCTAGTAAAGCCTATAAGAACTGGCATGCTCAGGGCTATGTCGATGTCATTAACCATGCCCGCCAAAAAGGCTGGCAAGTTATCTTGGCAGGAAGTCCGGCAACCGTGGAAGTTGATCTTGCAGAAAGTATTCAGTCATTACTGAGCGAACCTTGTCTAAACTTGGTAGGCAAAAGCTCAATTATGCAAATGCTGGCGCTGATTGATCACGTTGAGATGGTCATTTCGCCTGATACTGGCCCTGCCCATATAGCCAGCGCTATGAACACTCCTGTGATTGGTTTATATGCTCATCACAATCCAGCTCGTGTTGGGCCTTATCACTATTTGCAATACGCCGTCTCAGTGTATGAAGAGGCTATCTTGGCTGAAACAAACAAAACCAGCCAACAACTGAGCTGGAGAACACGTGTGAAAGATGAAAAAGCGATGAATAGAATTTCCAGTCAATGCGTTATCGCCATGTTTGATCGCGTTTTACAAGATGTATATTCTTAATATCAATAAACTACATTGACGAACGACACAACTCAATCAGGAGATGACCTTGTCTAAACCCACGTTGGCAGTCGCCTTAATTGTAAAGAATGAAGAAAAACACCTTCAAGCTTGTCTAGAGACAGTAAAAGATTGGGTTGATGAGATTGTCTTGCTGGATTCAGGAAGCACTGATCAAACTGAAGCAATTGCAAGACAATATACCGATAAATTCTACACCAATTTAGAATGGCCGGGCTTTGGTAAGCAGCGTCAGTTAGCTCAAAATTATGTTGAATCTGACTTTGTTCTTTGGCTCGATGCCGATGAACGAGTGACTGATACACTGCGCCAAGACATACTTCATGTGATTAGCCAGCACGAAGAAGGGGTTATTTACCGTATTAATAGACTTACGACAGCCTTTGCCAAAGAAATCCGCTACTCAGGGTGGTCACCAGATTGGGTTGTACGCCTATATAAAACTTCAGATACAAAATACAACGATGCACTCGTGCATGAAAGCGTTATGATACCTGATGGATTTAAGGTTGTGTCATTAAAGGGCCGCTTAAAACATTTTACCTATGAGAAATTGAGTGAATATACCCGAAAAACGCAGCTTTACATGCAGTCGTGGGCAGATCAGCGCGAAGGGAAAAAATCCGCCTCTCTGCTTGGAGCCTTTTCACACGGCTTTTTTCGTTTCTTTAAAATGTATGTCATCAAGCGTGGCTTTCTAGATGGACGACATGGATTTTTACTCGCGGTATTGAGTGCCAATACCACTTTTACTCGCTACGCCGACTTATGGCTGCGTGACTACGTCAAGAAACACATTAAAGAACAATAGTATGAATATTTGTCACGTTAATCTCGCTTCTGGATACCATGGAGGAGAAAATCAAACGCTGCAGCTCATCAAGCAACAAGTAAGGCTCGGCTATCAGCTTACTGTTGTAGCAAATCCCAAAAGTCCATTTGCAGAAGCAGTAAAAACATTAGACGTTAAAGTCATACTAGCGACTCACTTTACTCAATCACATGCAAAATCGATCACTCAAGATTGTGCTCTTGTTCATGTACACGAAGGACGCGCTATTTATTGGGCTCTTATCCAGCATCTCTTGTATGGGGTACCTTACATTGTTACCCGTCGTATTGATAACACATTGAAAAAGAAGTGGCTGGCAAACTTAGCCTACTCTAAAGCATCTGCTGTGGTAGGTTTAAGTGCCGAAATAGTTCAAAAAGTGAATGATGCTTATCCAGATTCAACAACTTACAAAATTCCAAGTTCACCTGTTATATACCCCGTTAATCCACAAACAGTAAGAGCAATTAAAGACCGCTTCGCAGGCAAGTTTGTTGTGATACATGGAGCGAACATGCTTGGGCATAAAGGCTTTAATGTCACTATCGACGCAGCAAAACTCCTAGGGAATACCAACCCATCAGTCCACTTTTGTTTACTAGGTGATGGTCCAGAGAGACAAGCCTTAGAATCACAAGCTAAAGGTCTTACTAACGTAAGTTTCGAGGGGAAACAAAACAATATGGGTGATTGGTTTGCCGCGGCAGATTTACAAATTCACCCTTCTTATACTGAAGGGCTGGGCTCGGTCATCTTAGAAGGGATGGGCGCAGGCCTACCCGTTATTGGTACCAATGCTGGCGGTATCCCTGATATCATCGACCACAATTCAAATGGTTTACTTGTCACACCTGGCAATCCACAACAATTAGCAGATGCCATTATGCACATTGCTCAAGATGAAGAGCTTAGACAAGAGTTCATAGCCCAAGGGCAAGAGAAACTAAAATTATTTGATATCAGCTACACTGCAAATCAATATCTAGACGTATACGAGAAAGTTTTACGATGAAAAAAGTTATATACCCAGGTACTTTCGACCCAATTACCAACGGTCACCTCGATATCATTGTGCGTGCTGCAGACATGTTTGATCACATTATCATTGGTGTTGCAGCCAGCCCTTCTAAAAATACGTTATTTAACCTAGATGAACGCGTCCAATTGGTCAAAGCATCCACAGCCCATTTAAGTAATGTATCGACAGAAGGCTTCAGTGGCCTACTGGTTGATTTTGCTCGTGAACAAAAAGCTAATATATTAGTCCGTGGCTTACGGACAACGGTTGACTTCGAATATGAATTTGGTCTAACGAGCATGTACCGTAAACTCTTACCAGGTGTAGAGAGTGTTTTTCTAACACCCGCAGAAGAGTATGCCTTTCTTTCTTCAACCATTGTCCGTGAAGTCGCAATACATGGTGGCGATATCGAGCCATTTGTCCCGAAATGTGTCCACTCTGCCATCAAGAAAAAGGTTACACAATGAGTTTTAGAAAGTTCAAATACTACTTCTCTAATAGCCTTCAAGTATTCATACCAAATACGATTCGTAAAGCTCTGGCCAATCATCTTATTCAGTCGATACCAATAGATTCTTATATCCGGGAGAGGGTTAATTATTACAACAAGCTCAACGCACAATTTGAACTGCCCGAAAACGAATCTATTTATGTGGGTAAGTACAAAAAGACTTCAGGAGCGACCTACTACTTTGACCTTCATAAGGTAGTAAAATCGTTCCCATCAGAATATTCCTTTCAATTTTTGAGTGGAGATATACGACATATACCAGAATACCCCAGCTTCCTAAAAAGCCGCCCAGTAAGCGACGATAATCAAAACTCAGTGTTGCTCAAGCTAAATGAAATCCGCCATTTTGATTTTATTAATGACTCTACTTTATTTCGCAATAAAAAAAATATGGTCGCTTGGCGAGGGGTAGGCTATCAACCACATAGAAGGGAAGTTCTCAAACAATTTTACAATCATCCTATGTGTAATATTGGCCAAACTAAACCCATTAAAGGTGAGCCTTGGGAAAAAGAGTACATGTCCAGACAAGATCAACTAGAATATAAATTTTTACTCGCCATAGAGGGGAATGACGTTGCAACTAATCTAAAATGGGCCATGTCATCAAATTCTCTGGTTATCATGTCTAAACCTAAGTACGAAACTTGGTTTATGGAAGGATGTCTAGAAGCAGGAGTCCACTATGTTGAGGTAAAAGATGATTACTCTGATTTAATTGAAAAAGTGGAATACTATATCATCCACCCAGATGAAGCAGAAAGTATCATCGATAATGCGCATGCATGGGTCGACCAGTTTCGAGATAAAAAGCGGGAACGTTTAATATCCCTCCTGACCGCCCAAAAATACTTTGATTTACAACAATCAACTTAGTTAATATTGCTTAAAAAGCGATACCAAAGTAGTTCATTGTTTGAGCAAGCTGTGTATCATTACCCCCTTGATAAACATTATACAAAGCAAGTCCTTTTCTCTTAGTAGTTAACGTTATCACACTAGGATAAGTGACCAAGCTGCGAGGCTTCGTTAGCTTGCTTTCAAAACCATTATAGTAAGTTAAACATTTCAACCAAATATCATCAGCACATCGACTATGCTGCATAAAGTCGTTCTTTTGCTGTTCGAGGCCCATTAGAGAGGCCACAGCTCTCTGCGAACATCTTGAGGTTACTTGGGTATATATCAAGAAAGATCAGATCATACGTAAACACTTAGATTATATTTTCAGCGCTTATTGCTGACATTGTTCACAGAAAAACGTATTACGCTGACCGAGTTTCTGTTCTTGGAGAATCTCTCCACATTCAGGACATGGCTCACCAGCTTTACCATAAACCAACAGTTCTTGTGCAAAGTAGCCGGGCTTCCCATCCGCTTGAGCAAAGTCTTTGAGTGTCGTTCCACCTTGCTGAATTGCCGTTTCTAAGGTCGATTTGATATTGTCGACTAACCGTTGCCACTCTTTGTTGTTTAGGCTACCTGCAGGTCGAGTCGGATGAATACGCGATTTGAACAAAGACTCATTGGCATAGATATTTCCGACTCCGACGACAGCTTTGTTGTCCATAATGAACTGTTTGACTGCAACACGCTTACTTTTAGCTTTGTCTACCATATATTCAGCGTTGAACTCTTCAGTCAGAGGCTCAGGTCCCATATGCCCTAATACCGAGTGAGATTCATTCGGTGCACTCCATAACCAAGCACCGAAGCGACGAGGATCGTTATAACGTAAGATCTTACCATTAGTCAGTTTAAGATCGACATGATCGTGTTTAGCTGCTGGAAAATCGGCATCAAGTACACGCAGTGAGCCTGACATTCCTAAATGCACAATCGCGGTTCCTTGATCGGTTTCAATCAGTAAGTATTTAGCACGCCGACTAATATTACGGATCACTTGCCCTTCTAAACGCTTAAGCTCTTGTGGAATATCCCAGCGCAATTTTGGTGTCCGAAACACAAATGCCTTGATCGTCTGACCGACCATATGTGGGCTGATCCCCATACGGCTCACTTCCACTTCAGGTAACTCGGGCATTAACTTCTCCTCACTCTCATCACTCTTTCACTCATTGGCTGACTAGCATAATTGGAAAGCGTTATTTTACAAAGTCTTGCCTTGTCGATTTGGCGTTCAATTAGGCATGATGTATTTGCCATCAACAGAAATCGCAATCCACTTATCTTGCCAGCTTTTAAACAACCAAAAATTCTTAAGACGGTAAAATGTGATCCTCTGTGGCTCTTCTAACCCTTGATACCAAATTTCAATACTTTCAGGCGCAACTAATTGTGGCTTTAACTGCGCATATTGTTCAGTGGTCAGTTCCGTTCCTTCAAGGGATTGCCAACGCGACACGATGTCTTGCGCTGAGATCTCCGCTTTCAAATTGGATTGCCATTGGCCATGTTGTTTTTCAAGCGTCCATCCAGAAAAGTAAACGGCTCGTACAGGATAATCAGCGCGTAGCACTTTGGGGTAATCACTTTGTGGCTCATCGATTAAATAAGTTTGAATCCAGGTAGGCGCATTAAGGAGCACCATAAAAGCAATAATGCCTAAAATAAGTATGTTGTTCCAACGACGGCGGCGAGAAGGGCTGACACGCATAACGATTCCTGACCTTAATAGAAAAACTTAAAATTAATAAGGATAACCCTATCAAAGCTTGCTAAGGTTGGCGAGGACCAGAGATTTTTGGTCATGAATTTTAGGTAATAAAAAACCCAGCTCGAAAGCTGGGTTTCAAATCAACAAAGGGTAAAAACCAATTACTTGATTTTTGCTTCTTTGTACATAACGTGCTGGCGTACAACTGGATCAAATTTCTTGATCTCAAATTTGCCTGGCATGTTACGCTTGTTCTTATCAGTTGTGTAGAAGTGGCCTGTACCTGCTGAAGATACTAGACGGATTTTCTCACGAACGCCTTTCTTTGCCATTGCCTATTTCCTCTTAAACGTTTTCGCCACGTGCACGGATATCAGCAAGAACAGTATCGATACCTTTCTTGTCGATGATACGCATACCTTTTGCAGTAAGGCGTAGTTTAACAAAACGTTTTTCGCTCTCTACCCAGAAACGATGAGTTTGTAGGTTCGGCAGAAAACGACGCTTAGTAGCATTTCGTGCGTGTGAACGGTTGTTACCCGTTACTGGACGCTTACCAGTTACTTGGCATACTCGTGACATGAATGTCTTCTCCAAAATCGTTTCAGCTCGATATCAACCTTGGTGGCCGAACCTCTCTATTTCTCGGAAAGAAGTTTGAGGTTAAGAACCGCTATGGAAAATCCATACAAGGCTATCAAAGGTCGCGCATTATACTAACTTGATATGCATTGCTCAAGACCCGAACAGATCCTTTTTACAGGTTTTCGTGATCTTTTTTTAGACAGCAGGTTTTTCTAGCAGTCCAAGCTGAATTCAGTTAAAAATTTAGTGGCGAGGATGATAGCAGATTTTTAGCAACTAACAACCTAAAAAATGCACAGTTATATCCAACCCCTTTCTGCAAAGGAAACACTTTCGCCATCACCAATGACAAAATGGTCTAAAACTCGAATATCCACCAGCGCTAAAGCATCGATTAATCGTCGGGTAATTCTTCTGTCTGCTTGGCTTGGTTCAGCAATACCCGATGGATGGTTATGAGCGAGGATAAGTGCTGCCGCATTATGATGCAGAGCCCGCTTGACCACCTCTCGAGGATAGACCGAAGCCGCATCCAGCGTGCCCTCGAATAAAATTTCATCTTTGATGACGCGGTGCTGGCTGTCTAGAAAAAGAATATAAAATGCTTCTCTTTGTCTGTCTCTCAATATAGAAGAAAGATAAAGTTTAGTTTGTTCTGGACTGGATAAAGCACTGCCCCGTTTTAATGTTTCGGCTAAATAACGTTGCGTCATCTCCAAAACTGCTTGTAATTGAACGTATTTTGCTTGTCCAAGCCCTTTATGCTGACAAAAAGACTGTTCCGTAGCTGAAAAAAGTTGTCTTAACGAGCCAAAATTTTTGAGCAAAACGTCAGAAAGTTCAATGACGTTCATTCCTTTAGTGCCAGTACGTAAAAATATTGCTAGCAGCTCCGCGTCTCTCAATGCCTGCGGGCCACGCCGTAATAATTTTTCTCTTGGCATTGATTCATTGGGCAAAGTTTTCAATGTCATTAAATCAACCTTTTTTGAACAATAAAGTCACTCCAAGGCCCATTGCACAAAATAAATAGCCAAAGACGAAACCCACATTGTATTTTTTTGTTTTCAGCCATATTTGTATGTAATTGTTTTTTTTATCACCAATGTAGTTAATCAACACAGCGCAGATTTTGTTAGTTTGACCATATGACTTGAAGTATCACATCAAAGTAACTCGAAGTTGGCAACTTGCCTCTTGATTGACAAGATGACACGTTCAATTGTGATAAACTTGACGCCAGATAGATTGGAGATCTCATATGCAAACACTCTCTGGAAAGAAAATTTTGCTTGGCATCAGTGGCGGTATTGCTGCGTATAAATGTGCTGAGCTCACTCGACGTTTGACAGAAAGAGGCGCGCACGTTCAAGTTGTCATGACCGATGCAGCCAAAGAATTTATTACGCCATTGACCATGCAAGCCGTTTCGGGGCGCCCGGTCTCAGACAGTCTTCTCGATCCCGCAGCTGAGGCTTCTATGGGACATATTGAATTGGCGAAATGGGCTGATTTAATTCTACTTGCCCCTGCGACGGCAGATTTAATCGCTCGAATCACCGCTGGCATGGGTAACGATTTACTTTCCACTTTAGTTTTAGCGACTGCTTCACCGATTGCTTTATCACCTGCCATGAATCAACAGATGTACCTCAGTACTGCCACTCAAGACAATATCGCTATACTTAAACGTCGTGGTATGCTCGTTTGGGGACCAGCAGCAGGTGAACAAGCTTGTGGCGATGTTGGACCTGGACGAATGCTCGAACCAATGCAGTTGGTCGAAATGTGTGAGCAATTTTTTCAGCCCAAACTGCTTGCTGGTCAATCCGTACTGATTACGGCCGGACCAACACGTGAAGCCATCGATCCTGTACGCTACATCACTAACCACAGCTCTGGGAAAATGGGCTACGCATTAGCCAACGCCGCCGCACAACTTGGCGCCAATGTGATGTTAATCAGTGGCCCTGTCAGTTTACCGACACCACCTAATGTAGAACGCATCAACGTCAATAGCGCACAAGAGATGCATGATAGCGTTATGGCTCATGCCACAAAACATAATATTTTTATTAGCTGCGCGGCCGTAGCAGATTATCGTCCTGATACCGTCGCCAAGCAGAAGCTGAAAAAGACTGAGAACAACGAACACATGACCATCAATATGGTTAAAAATCCAGATATCGTTGCATCAGTGGCCGCACTTAAACAACAGCGTCCGTTTACCGTTGGTTTTGCAGCAGAAACTAACGAAGTCGAAGCTTACGCTCGTGGCAAGCTAACACGCAAAAATCTCGATATGATTTGCGCCAATGATGTTTCTGTTGATGGACAAGGTTTTAACAGCAACGACAACGCCATTACTCTATTTTGGCCTCAAGGCGAATTGGCGTTGTCGTTGGAATCTAAACAAGCCTTGAGCGTTAAAATCTTACATCAGATACACCACTTAATGGCCTAAGCGCTTTATAGCAACGTATCCTTTTTGTGAAGGAGCGCCTATGACTTTGGGGAGCAATAAGGGAACAACTGCCAAAAATTGAACACAAACATGACAATTGGGAGATGAAATCTCCCATTACCTCTTTTGTGCTCTAGTTTGATGGTAAAGAGATCTTTATAATCTTCCCGCTTAACTATATATTTTTGGAAAGGGAATAAGAATGGCTGGTAGTAAAAAGTCCAATCGTCGTGAAGAGATCTTACAAGCGCTCGCACGGATGCTTGAATCGACAGAAGGAGCATCACGCATTACTACAGCGAAACTGGCCAAGCAAGTTGGAGTCTCCGAAGCGGCATTATATCGGCACTTCCCAAGTAAAGCTCGTATGTTTGAAGGGTTAATTGAATTCATTGAAGACGCCTTAATGACTCGCATTAATCGTATTTTAGAAGATGAGAAGGATACCTTAGAGCGTATCCGTATGGTGATGCATCTTATTCTTGCATTTTCAGAACGTAACCCAGGCTTAACACGCATTCTTTCTGGTCATGCCCTAATGTTTGAAAATGAACGATTACGTGAGCGCATTAACCAATTGTTTGAACGTATCGAAACTCAACTGCGCCAGATTCTTCGTGAGCGTAAGCTGCGAGAAGGTAAATCATTTCCCGTTGATGAACGCATCCTTGCTGCTCAAATTCTCGGTCAAGTAGAAGGTAGCCTAAACCGCTTTGTACGCAGTGACTTTAAGTATCAACCAACAGAAAACTTTGATGAGTACTGGGCATTGCTCAGCGCACAAATTAAGTAGAAACTATGAGTAAAGGTAAATACACCAAACCAGCATTTTCTCTTTCACTACTCCATCCTCGCTACTGGGGCGTCTGGAGCGGCTTTGGTTTATTAGCCTTAGTCGTTAATCTGCTCCCATATCGCATACTTCTCTCGCTCGGCCAGAAAATGGGCAAACTGGGTATGCGTTTTGGTAAAAAGCGGGTTTATATTGCCACACGTAACCTTGAGCTGGCTTTCCCGGAGAAAACACCTGAAGAAATTCATTCCATCGTCGTTGAAAACTTCAAAAATACGGGGATGGCGCTGATTGAAACGGGGATTACTTGGTTTTGGCCAACATGGCGTTTCAAAACAATCATTGTTGAAAAAGATCTCATCGCCCTGCGCATTAAAGCTGCAGAAGAGAAAGGCGTCCTACTATGTTGTGTGCATGCGCTCAATTTAGAGATTACAGCCCGCGCTTTTGCCGTGCTTGGTATGGCTGGCTATGGTGCCTTTCGTCCACACACCAACCCCGCTTATAACTTCATTCAATACTGGGGACGCACTCATAACGGCAATAAATTGATAGATCGTAAAGATCTTAAGCAGATGATCCGAATTCTTCGTCGAGGCGAGCGGCTGTTCTATCTGCCTGATCATGACTATGGCCGTAATAAAACCGTCTTTGTCCCATTCTTCGCGATTGAAGACGCCTCTACCACCACAGGAACAAGCATTCTAGCTTATACATCAAAGTGTTCGATTATTCCTGGTTCAGGGTTCCGTAATCAAAATGGCAAATACGAAATCATTGCAGACCAATGTATTGAAGACAATTACCCACAAAAAGATGAAGTCGCCGCAGCAGCTTATATGAATAAGTTTGTTGAGATGGTGATTTTACGTGCTCCCGAACAGTGGATGTGGTTACACAAGCGCTACAAGACAATGGCTGATGAGAACGTACCAAAAGGGATTAGGTATAAATAAGGGTTAAGGTTCTAGGATCCTAGGTTCTAGGCCCTAGGACCTTTATTTTAACCTAGGACCTTTTCTTTAAATCCCAAACTCAGCACGGTAGGCTTTCACTGCGTCAAGGTGCTCGGTTGCATCACCTTTATCTTCAAGGTAAGTGATCAGATCAGACAGGCTGACGATAGAAATGACCGCACAGCCAAAATCACGCTCAACTTCTTGAATCGCTGAAAGCTCGCCTTTGCCTTTTTCTTGGCGATCAATCGCAACCAGTACACCTGCCAGATCAGCACCATTCGCTTGGATAATTTGCATCGATTCACGAATCGCTGTACCCGCAGTAATCACATCATCCACCAGCATAATGCGACCTTCTAGTACGGAGCCCACTAAGTTACCGCCTTCGCCATGGTTCTTCGCTTCTTTGCGGTTGAAGCAGTAAGGCGTGTCGACATTATGATGATCCGCTAACGCAACCGCCGTCGTGGTTGCAATTGGGATACCCTTGTAAGCAGGGCCAAACAACACATCAAATTCAATTCCTGAATCCGCCAGTGCCGCGGCATAAAAACGACCAAGACGAGCAAGGTCACGACCCGTATTAAAAAGACCAGCATTAAAGAAGTACGGACTTTTACGCCCAGATTTCAAAGTAAACTCACCAAACTTAAGAACCTGTTTCTCAAGTGCAAACTCAATAAATTCACGCTGGTATGCTTTCATTATTCTCTCTCAACTTTTACTGTGTAAATTTCTATTCGTATTCCAAGTACTAGGTCCTAGGCCCTAGGTCCTAGCAATAGGTAAAAAAATAGCTTCCTTAATGGGAAGCTATTTAAAAATCATTAATTTTCTAATGCCGCTTTCTGCGCCGCGACGATATCGCTAATGCCGATTTTGGCTGATTCGAGTAGCGCCATCAATTGCTCATGGCTAAACGGTTCACCTTCTGCGGTGCCCTGAATCTCGATCATCTTACCTTCTTCCGTCATCACGACGTTCATGTCTGTGTCTGCAGCTGAGTCTTCTACATACTCAAGGTCACATAGAACCTCATCACCGAGTAGGCCAACAGAAACGGCCGCGACGTGCCCCTTCATTGGGTTTGCTTTCAGTTTGCCACTCTCAACAAGGTGTTGGAAAGCATCTGCCATGGCCACACTAGCACCACTGATGGATGCTGTACGCGTACCACCATCGGCTTGAATCACGTCACAGTCAACAGTAACCATGCATTCGCCCATGGCTTTCAAATCTACAACCGCACGTAGGCTGCGAGCAATCAAGCGTTGGATTTCCATCGTACGTCCACCTTGCTTACCACTGGCTGCTTCACGACGAGTACGTGAATGTGTGGCACGAGGTAGCATACCATATTCTGCTGTTACCCAGCCTTTACCTTGGCCTTTTAACCAACGCGGTACCGATTCTTCTACGGTCGCATTACACAACACTTTGGTGTTACCAAACTCAACTAATACTGAGCCTTCAGCATAAGCCGTGTAGTTACGAGTAATTTTTATTGGGCGAACTTGATCCGCCTTGCGATCGTTTGGGCGCATGGGCATCTACCTTAGTAATGAGGAGAAGACGATTTGATTGGGCGCAGAGTATAACGGAGTTGGCCGAATAAAGCTATCTGGTCGAGTACTTCAGACAATGACTAAGATCCTGAATATTACTTGTGCTACTATTGCGCGGTAATTTTCAGCAAACAAAAGACAGGAAAATTCGATGATTTATAGTATGACTGCGTATGCACGCAAAGAGATAAAAGGCGACTGGGGCAGTGCCGTATGGGAAATCCGTAGTGTCAATCAACGCTACCTAGAAACCTACTTCCGCATGCCAGAGCAGTTCCGTGCTTTAGAGCCTGTACTGCGTGAGCGCTTTCGTAAACGTCTTGCTCGCGGCAAAGTAGAATGTAACTTACGGTTTGAAGCAAACCCAGCAGCAAAAACAGAGCTCAGCATTAATGAAGTCCTTGCCAACCAAGTGATCAAAGCTGCTGAACAAGTCATGCATATGACCGGTGAACTCAGTCGAATCAACCCTTTCCAAGTGATGCAGTGGCCTGGTGTCATGGAAACACCAGAGCAAAACATGGACGAAATCAATAAAGCGCTTCTTGGTGCCTTTGATGAAGCAATCGACGAATTCATTGAAGCTCGTGGTCGTGAGGGTGACAACATGAAAGCGCTTATTGAGCAGCGTCTTGAGGCCATCACTGCAGAAGTTATCAAAGTTCGCGCACGCATGCCTGAAATCCTTGAGTGGCAAAGAGAGCGCTTGTTCTCGAAATTTGAAGATGCCAAGGTTGAACTAGACCCTTCTCGCGTTGAGCAAGAGCTGATCCTTTTGGCGCAAAAGTCAGATGTGGCTGAAGAGCTAGATCGCTTAGATTCACACGTTAAAGAAACCACTAACATCATTAAAAAAGGCGGAGCCGTTGGTCGTCGTCTCGATTTCATGATGCAAGAGTTCAACCGTGAATCGAACACTCTGGCCTCTAAGTCCATCAGCACTGACATCACCGCCTCTGGTGTGGAACTTAAAGTACTGATCGAACAAATGCGTGAGCAGATCCAAAATATCGAATAACTTTCGCCTCACCTTACTCAAGCCCAGCATCACACGTTGGGCTTTTCGTTATCTCGACCCGGCATCACTCACATTCTTAGTCTAATCATCACGCTTCATACACAATCAAATCGCTTTTTTCAAAGGATGGACTACATTTAAAAGCAACGATAACAGAGGGTTAGTGCCCTTTATTTCCGCTCAACCTCTAAAGGGAATGACATGAACAACACATTGATACTAATGCTTGGCGCTCTGGTTGCAACCACTCCAGCTTTTGCCAGTAACGACACCATTACTGAACAAGCAGAGGTCACCACTCAACAAAGTGGGTTTGATGGCCCTAAAGTGAATGACACCTTAAATACTGTCGAAGATGTGATGGATGCCAGTTGGCTTACTGATGGCATGACGGTCACCATTATTGGTCATGTCACAGACTCCTTGGGTGATGACCAATACACGTTTAAGGATAAAACTGGTCAAATGAGCGTGAAAATTGGTCCTTATGTTTGGGGAGAACAAAAAGTCTCCCCCAAAGATCAAATACAGATTGTGGGTAAAATCGCTAAAAATGATTCCAGTAGCGCAGTTATTGCCGACTCTCTAAAAGTGTTAAGTCACTAGTGTTAAGCAATTGACGATTTGTTCTCGATAACGATTTGTTTGCGATAACAATCTGTTTTTGTTAACAATTTGTTTGCAACAAGATCCGCTCGCAAGGTCAACAGCACCGAACCAAACGCCCCAAATTCGAGGGGCGTTTTTGAACGTACTGCTTTCATCGACCTAGTTTGATTCGTTGCATGGTGGCACTACGCCACCCGCTTCTTTTTTTCGGCGAGACGCTTTTTCTTGCGGTATTTCGGATGATTGATCGGAATCGCAGCCAGTAGCTTTTTGGTGTAATCATGCTGTGGGTTAGCATAGATTTCTTTGGCACTGCCGGATTCCACCACCTTACCGAAATACATCACCGCGACCTTATCGGATACGTGTTTGACGACCGATAAGTCATGGGAGATAAAAATGATCGCCAGATTCATTTCTTGTTGTAATTGCAAAAGTAAGTTGAGGATTTGAGCTTGTACCGACACATCGAGCGCTGAAACCGACTCATCACAAATCAATAGCTTAGGTTTGAGTGCAATCGCTCTCGCAATACCGATACGTTGACGCTGACCGCCCGAGAACTCATGAGGGTAACGGTTAACCGCGCTTTCAGGCAGCCCAACTTTAACCAGCAGTTCTTTCACCCACTGTTTGCGCTCCGCAGAGCTACCGACATTGTGAATCACATACGGCTCTTCGAGTATCATCCCTATTGTATGGCGCTGATTAAGAGACTCCATTGGATCTTGAAACACGATTTGCATGTCTTTGCGTAGTGGCCGCATTTGCTTGGCCGACAAACGGGTAATATCCTGACCTTCAAAGAAAATCTTGCCGTCAGTAGGTTCAAATAATTTTAAAATAGTACGACCTAGGGTGCTTTTACCACAGCCCGACTCCCCAACTAAACCTAGCGTTTCTCCTTGTGCCACAGAAAAAGAAACGCCATCGACAGCTTTGATGGTGTAGCCCTTTTTAAACAGTCCTTTGCCCGAGACAAAGTGCTGCTTAAGATGTTCAATTCTTAATACTTCTTTTGTCATGAAGACCTCTCTATGACATGTTCACTTTGTCTTATGAGTGCGCAAATATGCTGGCATCAATCGGTTTAATGTCGATCATTTGTTTCGGTTCATTATCCAAACTTGGCATCAATCCCATCAATCGCTCGGTATAAGGATGCTGAGGATTGTCAAACAGATCAAAGATCTCCGCTTTTTCGACGATACGTCCGCCGTACATCACCGCAACATCATCACACACTTCAGCCACCACACCGAGGTCGTGAGTAATAAAGATCATCGCCATGCCCGTTTCCTGTTGCAGCTCGTTCATCAGCTCAAGAATCGATGCTTGAACCGTTACATCCAACGCCGTGGTTGGCTCATCACAGATCAAAATATCTGGCTTACAGGCCAAAGCCATCGCGATCATCACCCGCTGACGCATGCCACCAGATAAATTATGCGGATATTCATTGAGGCGTTTTTCTACCAGTGGAATTTTGACTTTTGCTAACATTTCGACAGCGTACGCTTCACGCTGTTTGCGATTGAGTTCTGGCCGATGTAGCTCAAGCACCTCACACAACTGGCGACCGATTGAATGAACAGGGTTAAGAGCAGTCATCGGATCTTGAAAAATAATCGCAATTCGATTGCCACGCATTTGATACATTTTTTCCGCTGGAAGAGTCACAAGGTTAGTCCCTCGGTACTCCACTTCACCGTGAACAATATTGCCATATGGTTTGGGTAACAGTCCCATGATGGCCATCGAGGTAACGCTTTTGCCGCTGCCTGATTCACCCACCAAACCCAAGGTCCGTCCCGCTCGAACCTCAAAGTTGACGCCGTGTAGGACTTTTACCGGGCCATCATCGGTGGTGAATTCGACTTCAAGGTCTTTGACACGAAGAATGACTTCATTTTCCATGATGCCCCCTTACAGCTTATAGGTATCATCGACAACAACAACGGGAGCAAAAGTTTGGCCCGATTTCATTGCTTGTTGAGTTTGCTTTTTCACATCCTGATCAATCCAGTAAGTGCCATCGCCGATAATTCCGCCACTGAATAACGCCTCGGTCATTCGATTCATCGGCTTATCAGGTAATTTTAGCCACCGCCAGTGGCCATAACGCACATACGGCACCATATAACCAGAAACAATCACATGTGCATTGATAATGTCACGTTGAATATCATGACCTAGGCGGATTTTTTCATTCATATCCATACTGAAACGATACTGCATGATTTTCTCATCCAGCTCATCTGTGCTGTAATTGGTAAAAGAGTTGGTTTGTGGTTTGTTCGCATTATCGGAATGAAAATACTCCCAATAGGTTGGGATTTCAGAGGTTCCCATATCTAAAAAGGCAAGTTGGTGTTTTTTCTCGCGCACGTATTTGAACATGGATGAGCCATCGATTAGCTTCAGTTCAATCTCCAGGCCTGCTAATTTCGCTTGCTCGCGTAAAAAAGCAATCCGTGGTGTATGCAGTGGCGTGCTATAGGTAAGTTCGAAACTCAAACGCTGGCCTTTATCATTGAGGCGAATGCCATCTGGCCCAATCTTATCAAAGCCTGCTTCGGTAAAGGCTTGCGCGGCTTTTTGTGGATCAAATTTTGGGGCGACAGCATCCGGCAAAGTATATTTACCATGGCCAAAACCTGTTGGGTTCGGTTTACGGCTATAGTCTCCTCGCATCAGATTTTCGATCATGCCATCAAAATCAATCGCAGAATGAATGCCTTTACGTACGTTGAGATCATCCAATAATGGCATGGCTGTATTTAGCCAAACACCTCCTGCCCCGACTGGATATTGATTGTAGCCCCAGAATTTTTCAATATAGCCTTTTTGGTACGGCGCAGTATTTGACTTGTCGTGCCACAAATTTGGCAACACTAAACCAAACGCATCTAATTTGCCTTTTTCAAAATGCTTTTTGGCAATGTCGTTATCACGAATAACGGTAATGCGGATCTTGTCGACGTTATAGCGGTTTTGATAATACTTATTGGAGTAACCCCACCAATCTTCACCTACATGCTTAAAGGTGACACTTTTGCCCTTTTTAATGTCCGCCAAGTAGTAAGCGGCTGTGGTCGGTTCACTCTTAAAGTTGTAATAGCGAACGAAATCATCATGAATGCCATCGCCATTGGCATCTTTTTTCGGATTAGCGTAAAAATGAGCAGGTCGCGGACGCAACGCCCCCATACGAAGCAACAACTCTTCAGGGTTAAACTCGCTGGCAGCACGCACAGCAAAAGTTAAGTCGTCAAATTTGATCACTTCAGCAATGGTCTTGGTGTAATAATCATTATACCAAGGCTCTAGGATGTCTTTTGAGCGGTAAAAATCAAGCATAAACACAAAATCATCCGCCGTAACGGGGTGACCATCAGACCATTTTGCTTGTGGATTAAGCTTAAAGTACACCGTTTTATTATCTCCTGCTAATGCCCATTGGTTGGCTAATTCAGGAATAAAGTCGAGTGTGTCTGGGTGACGAACCACCAGCCCTGGGGTTTCATCTAAAATAAACGAACGCAACCCCGAGTTAGCATCTGGCCCGACACTACGTAGGGTTTGTGGAAAGCTCGACATATAAGTGCGATACGTCCCGCCACGTTTGGCTTGCGGTGAACCATACTGCGGTTCATCCCAATTGGTTTGCCAATCTAAGTCAGTCGGAAGCGTCGCTGAAATGGTCCCTAAGCTCAAAGCGCTCAGGGTCGACGCTAAAAATAGTTGTTTCATAAACTTCCCTTTTTATGTTTTTCACCACATCTGTTCAATGCTCGTTATTAGCGGTCATCATTAAACATAGCGTGTGAATTTTTTCGGGTCGAATGCCGCTCGAATGGCTTCACCGATGAAAGTCACCATCACCAAAACCAGCACAATAGAAGTCACAACAGAACTCACAATCCATGGTGAATCTAAGTTTGATTTACCCTGTTGCAGCAGCTCCCCCCAGCTCGGTGTCGGTGGCATCAAACCCAGGCCAAGGTAATCCAAAGCCGTCAGTGCAGTGATGTTGGCAGCAATAGTAAATGGCGCCAAAGTCACGATCATCACCATGGTATTAGGTAGAATGTGATTGAATAAAATCCTTCCGGTTGAAGCACCTAAAGCGCGTGCAGCCATGACATACTCCCGGGCAGACTCTTTATAAGTCATGGTACGCATGTACCACGTCATCCCCATCCAACCGAAGAGTACGTTGATGGCAACAAATAAGGTAAAGGTAGGCTGTACAATCGAAACTAAGATCATGATGACGTACAAAAACGGCACCATCGACCAGACTTCAATTAAGCGTTGGACAAACAGGTCAAACTTACCGCCCCAAAAGCCCATCGCACACCCGACTGCCGTACCAATCGCGTATGAAATCACCATCGTTAATAAGGCAAAACCCATCGCAGTACGAAAGCCGTATACCAGTCTGGCCAAGATATCTCGACCAATCACATCGGTCCCTAAGTAATGCTGAGTCTCCGCATTCGGTGCCGTTGGAGGGAAGTCTCCGCTAAAATCTTGCTCATAGGGGTTCCAAGGCACTATAGGTAAAATGACAAAATTATCACCACCTTGCTCTTGAAAGGTTTTTTGTAATTCTCGGTAGTTAACTTCACTAGAAGAAGCTTGACCAAATTCACTGCCTAAGCGGACATCACTGAAGACAGGAAAAGAGTAATCACCGTTGTACTTCACCACCAGTGCTTTACTGTTAATCAGAAGTTCAGCAAATAACGAAAGCACCAACATCAATGAGAGGATCACAAAGGACCAGTAGCCTCGTTTAATCGCTTTAAAATGACAGATTTTCTTTTGAGTTAATGGACTGACTTTAATCATATTACGCTCCAAACTTCACTCGAGGGTCGACTAAAGCAACACAGACATCAGAAATGATATTACCAATCAGTAGCAAGACCGCATTGATCGCCACAATCCCCATTACCACCGGGTAGTCACGCTCCATGATCGACTCGTACCCCAGTAGGCCAATTCCATCAATATTGAAGATCACTTCGATAAGAAACGCCCCTGTCATAAAAAACAGCAACGAGTTGCCAAAATGAGAAGCGATGGGTATTAGGCTATTACGCAAAGCGTGTTTACGCACCGCCTTGTTAAATGGCAACCCCTTGGCAATAGCAGTACGGATATAGTCCGACGATAAGTTTTCCATAAGGTTGTTCTTCATCGTCATCGTCAACGTGGCAAAATCACCGATCAAGTAACAGATCAAAGGTAATACTGCGTGCCACATCACATCTTTAGCCCGCTCAAAAAATGTTTCATAGTCATCGAAGTCATCACCAACAAAGCCCCCCATTGGAAACCACTCTAAGTGATAGCTAAATAGTGTGATCAGCAAGACCCCGACTACATAACCGGGCAACGCGTAGCCGACAAAAATGAGAATAGAAGAAGAAGAATCAAAAACGGAGCCGTGTTTTAAGGCTTTATAGTAGCCAAGAGGAATAGAAATAAAGTAACTAATAAAAAAAGTCATTCCGCCATAAAACAGCGAAACAGGGAGACGTTCAGCAATCATATCCGAGACTGGCTCGTAATAGCGCGTTGATTCTCCAAGATCGAAAGTCACTAACCGCCCTAGCCACTCAATGTAGGCTTCCATGACAGGTTTGTCTAAACCATAAAAAGCGTTCAGCTCTGCAATCTGTTCTTCAGACAGAGCAGTACTGCCACCTGCGGAGGTCATTGACGCCGCACCGTCCCCTTGAGCTTGCATTTGAGAAAGCATTCGCTCAACAGGTCCACCGGGTACAAATCGGGTTATAGCAAAAATAAGAATGGTAATGCCGAGAAACGTTGGAATCACCAAAGCTAAGCGGCGCAAAAAATATGACAGCATAAACAACTCACTCCTTGTTCTCTGTCCATTTAGGGAAAAGATAACGCAAACTATCCCCCCTGACATGGTGCTTTTTATTTGGCAGTCATTTGAGCTACTGAGACCGCTTCCTTTTGGCTCAGTCAGCCATTTTCCTGTTGCTGCAATCAATATTTATATCGAATTACCCTCTACTTCAAGTATTTGAAGCCGAAACACGACAAACTTCTTTTGTGTCTAAAAAATTGAAATGTTTTTGTAAAAAGTTATGAAAAACCACAAAATAAATTCATACAGGATATCAATCTGGCCGTTTTATCACTGAATTATCGTCTAAAAGCGACATTTGTGAAAAATAATGAAATAAAATAAGGTAT
Source organism: Vibrio sagamiensis NBRC 104589 (assembly GCF_007990935.1). GTDB lineage: Bacteria > Pseudomonadota > Gammaproteobacteria > Enterobacterales > Vibrionaceae > Vibrio > Vibrio sagamiensis. The sequence goes on along the minus strand of NZ_BJXJ01000019.1, from coordinate 21,037 downwards.
GTTAATTCGCGAAAGAAAGTTACATGAGCCCTTTCAAATCAAGGGGTATCATATTTTGATACCAAATACCTCATCTCTGTCATTCACATCTTTGTTACAAAAACTCACAATCAGCATATTATTCTGAAATTTTAAAAGTCATTAGCGTTAATTTCGACATTAACTCATCAATACAACACAACGCATTAACGTTTATAACAAACACAAAACCCACCCTTTTATTGGATGAATAAACTTAAATTTAAAAATAATCAGGATTAATAAACTAAAATTTCAGAAAAAGTTAACATTTAATGTCATTTTAACAACAGCACATAACTCTTTACCACTGGTTTGACTTCCTTTTTTCAACTCAGGTATACATATTCCAAGCGTTAACGAAATATTAACGTCACATTTGGTCTCGATATGACCAAAGACAAGGAAGAATAAGAAAAAATTGGAGCAACAAGGATGTCTAAAAACACAACTGCTTTATCTGTTGCGATCAGCCTCGCTCTAGGCACCACGGCAGTGGCCCCTTTCACAGCACAGGCAGAAGAGCAACAAGTTGAAAAACTGCAAAAAATGAAAGTAACGGGTTCGCGTTTAACTCGCGCATCGATGGAAGGCAGCACCCCTGTTGCCGTCATCGGACGAGCAGAAATTGAACGTGCGGGTGACATTTCTATCGCTGACGTACTACGTAAAACTTCATTAAACTCTTTTGGTTCTTTCAGCGAAAGTTCTGGCAGCTCATGGCAAAGCCAAGCGACCGTCGCTCTGCGTGGTCTTGGCGCTGAGCGTACCTTGGTATTGATCAATGGTAAGCGACTACCTGGCTCTGCCACTATGGGTGGGGGGGCGGCAAACTTAAACGTGATCCCTGCTGCAATCGTTGAGCGTGTAGAAGTCATGGCAGACGGTGGCTCTGCCGTCTATGGTTCCGATGCCGTTGCAGGTGTGGTTAACGTCATTTTAAAAGATGAGTTCGACGGCCTGAATATCACTGTTGGTAGTGGACTGCCTTCTCAAGAAGGGGGAGATGAGAAAAACTTCTCGATCGTCGCTGGTACTTCCGGTGAAAAAGGCAATATCTACTTCTCATTCGAACACGACGCAAAAGATGAAATCTATTATCGCGATCGTGATTACCTAAGTTCAAAAAATACGGGCGCAAGCAATTACTTCGACATGTCGGGTGTCAGCATCTATGGCCGAAATGTTTATCATGATGGCAAACTCAAGCCCCTCAATGGCTACGACACAGACGCGAAATGTGACCCTAGCAAAGGCTTTGTTGGCATAACGGAATACCCAGGTCTTGGTCCAATGTGTGGCTACGATTATACCTCAGAAGCAGCACAAACCGCGTCACTGGAACGAAATACAGTGTTTGTAAACGGTAATATTTTCTTGTCGGACACAACAACTTTTAATGCGCAAATGCTGTTAAGCCGTAACCAAAGTTTTGGTCGCTTCGCACCTGCTGCAGGTTTCTTCCAAATCGACCCAAACACAGTCGGTGGTGCAAACTTCTTTACTGAAAATGGTCTTGACCCAGCAGCAGGCCCTGCCAGTATCTACTATCGATTTACCAACGTGGGAACTCGTGATACCAACGTCACCGATTTTCAAGCCGATATGAAAGCGGGATTAGACGGGGCTTTCGAAACGGATGGCTTTGGTGAAGTTATCTGGGAAGCAGGCTATCACTTAAATTATTCCAACAGCAACGAACGTGGTACGGGTTATGTTTTACGTTCACCAGCAGAAGCACTTGCCAACGCAGGTGAATTCATTAACGGTGAATTCAGTGCTGATGCGACGAAGGATTTGGCTGCAACCACCGCCCGTGAATCTCAAATGGAGATGCATCAATTTAATGGTGGCTTACAGTTTGATTTGGCAGAAGTAGGTGACATCACTATCCCACTCTATCTCGGCGCTGAAATGACCACTTACGATTACTTTGATCAGTACGACTCACAAAGTGAAGCGGGAAATATCATCGGTAGTGCAGGTAATTCAGCTGCTGGTGACCGTGAAACTTACGCACTCTTTGCGGAATCACTGTTAGCATTCACTGATGAGTTAGAAATGAACGTAGCGGTACGTTACGACCATTATAGTGACTTTGGTAGCGCACTTTCACCAAAAGCGTCTTTCCGCTATCAGCCACAAGACAACCTCATGTTCCGTGCTGGTGCAGGTATGGGCTTTAGAGCACCCTCTTTGAGTAACCTTTATGGTGCAGACAGTGAATCCAACGACTTCGCTAAAGATTACGTCTACTGTGAAGCGAATGGCATCTCTGAGGCTGATTGTCCAGAAAAGCAATACACGACTACACGCACCTCAAACAAAGATTTAGATGCCGAGACCTCAACCTCACTTAACTTTGGTATCAGCTACTCACCTATCGAAGATCTTGCCCTTACCGCGGATTACTACAACATCCGTATTGAAGATACGATAGTCATGAATACGCTACAAAGTATGATTGACCAAGAGCGCAGCAGTGGTCAGGCAAACGCCAACATCACTCGTGATGCAGCGGGCAGTATTACTCATGCGACCGTTCCACTATCGAACATTGGGGACCTTGAAACATCAGGGATCGACTTAAAGGTGAATTACCTTTATGACTTCGACCTGACTACGGTTCGCTACGACTTTGCTGGTACCTATGTACTTGATTACAGCAGCCCTGAGTACGTGAACGGTCCAACCAATAACAAAGTTGGCCGCAATGGCATGCCAGAGTATCGCTTCCAAACCGGTGTTGGATTTAACATTCTCAATGACCATGACATTTACTTTTCGGCGGATCACATTGCCTCTCAAGCGCAAGATGTCGATAAGAACTACAACAAAACGGGCAAGATACCAAGCTTGACCACATTTAATGTCGCGTACAACTACTCCACACCATGGGATGGAAAGCTGACAGCGGGTGTTCGCAACCTTACTGATGAAGATCCGGCTTTTGAATCCGATGGTGTCACCTATAACACTGACTTATACGGTATTCAGGGGCGTGTTTACTTCTTGAACTACTCACAAAACTTTTAAGCAAACTTTTGGCGCAGGTCATTTTCCTGCGCCACAACCGACTGACATTTTACACACTGACAAGGATGCAACTATGGCGTTAAAGGAATTTGGCGTAAGTGCAATCACTGCCGCTCTGTTGGCGGTAAGTGGAACAGCAATCGCAGCAGACTCAGGCACTGTGGTCGCGAATCAAGCGAAAGTAACCAAGTCTTCTCAGGCTTCACAACAAAAAATTGATCACTACGCAGAAAGTACAGAAAGCATGCTGAGCGAATACAAAGGCTTACTTCGCCAGATCGACAGCATGAAAGTCTACAACGAACAAATCAGCCGTATGGTTGAGTCACAGCAAGGAGAGCTGGATTCTCTCAACGCTCAGATTGCTCAGATCGACCAAACGGCAACGGAAGTGGTGCCCCTAACCTTAAAAATGATCGACGCATTAGATGAATTCGTGACCCTCGATCTGCCTTTCCAAAAAGAAGAGCGCACCATTCGTGTCCAAGAACTTCGTGACCTCATGGATCGTGCTGATGTCACCACATCGGAAAAATTCCGTAAAGTCATGGCGGCTTATCAAATCGAAGAAGGCTTTTCACGCTCGCTGGAGTCTTACAAAGCAAGCCTAGAGCGAAATGGGGAAACCGTGACGTACGATTTCCTACGTGTTGGTCGTACTGCCCTGCTGTTCCAATCACCTGATGGCGGTGAAACAGGCATGTGGAACCAACAAACTCGCCAATGGGAATCCCTACCTGAAAGCTACCGCCTTGCTGTACAACAAGGACTGCGTATCGCTAAGAAACAAGCGCCACCTGCGCTGATCAAACTGCCTGTATTTGCTGGGGAGGAATAAAAATGAAAGGATTCAAAACTCTAGCCGCTGGCTTACTTGCGAGTTTCATTATGGCCGCGGGCGTCAATGCCGACACTCCGAAAAATTTATCAGAACTGCTTAAAAACGTTCAATCAGAGAGTATCGTTGAGTCTAAGCAGAACAAAGTACGTGAAGCGGAGTTCAAAAATAACCGCGATCAGCAAGCCGCTCTCTTACAGCAGGCTCATGATGAACTTGCCGCACAACAAACTCTAGGTGACCAATTGAAAGCCACCTTTGACGAGAACGACAAGCAGTTAACCGAGCTAACAGAAACCCTTCGCGTGCGTTCCGGCACCTTAGGTGAAATGTTTGGGGTCGTTCGTCAATATGCTGGCGAATTTAAAGGCTTATTTGCGGCGTCACAAAATGCAGTGCTGTTTCCTGAACGTGAAGCGCTTCTGACCAAACTGGCTGAGAGCAAAGCATTACCTTCCACTCAAGATCTGGAAGCATTTTGGTACACCATTCTGCAGCAAATCGTCGCCTCAGGAGAAACAACCACGGCATCAGCAACGGTTGTTTACGGGGAAGGTAAAGAAGCCGTTCGAGACATCACTTTGGTTGGTGAATTCAACGCGATTGCAGACGGTAAATACGTCACTTATGTCCCTCAAACCGGTAAGTTTGAAGAACTGTCTCGTCAGCCAAGTAACAACATCACTGGTTTTGTTGGCGGCTTTGAAGCAGCAAATAACGCATACGAACCCCTTTTCCTCGATCCTTCACGTGGCGTGATCTTATCTTTGCTTGTTCAGAGCCCCACCGTGCAAGAACGCATCGACCAAGGTGGCGTTGTCGGCTATGTGATCCTAGCGATGGGAGCGGTTGGCGCACTGATTGCCCTTATCTGTTACGTACGTCTATTAGTGATTGGCAGCAAAATGCGCAAACAAGCCAGCTCAGACAGCGTGATACCAGGTAACCCTCTTGGTGAAGTTATTCAAGCTTACCAAGAGCATAAAGGGGACAACCTAGAAGATCTGGAAGCCAAATTGGATGAGATCATCTTACGTAATGCTCCAAGTATTGAACGCTTTGTGAGCTCAATCAAACTGTTTGCTTCTGTGGCCCCTCTGCTCGGTCTACTTGGTACCGTTATGGGAATGATTGGTACTTTCCAAGCCATCACTCTATTCGGTACAGGCGATCCAAAACTGATGGCGGGTGGTATTTCTGAGGCACTAGTGACAACCATGCTGGGTCTAGTGGTCGCTATCCCACTGCTGTTCCTCTACACCATCGTACACAGTAAAGGCCGTCGCTTGGTGCAAACTCTTGAAGAACAGAGTGCAGGTTTCATCGCTCGCTATCAGGAAAAGCTGCATAAGGCCGAAAGCTAAGGAGGCGCTATGTGGTGGTTAATCGCAGAACTGGAATCAATTAGGCGCTTCTTGGGAATGGGTGGCGATGTACTCGTCGCCATTTTCATCCTCAGCTTTATGTTATGGGCAGTCTTGCTAGAGCGGTGGTTTTACTTCGCTGCCGTCGCGCCAAAAGCCATGAAAAGCACCATCAGCTCTTGGCAAGCACGTTCAGAGCATCAAAGCTGGAACGCTAAGATGATCCGACAAGAAATGGTCTCTCGTCAGGATATCGAGAATAAAAAGGGGTTACCCATCATCAAAGTGTTAATCGCACTTTGCCCTCTACTGGGTCTACTTGGCACCGTTGTCGGTATGATCCAAGTGTTCGATATCTTGGCAGTAACAGGAACAGGAAGCCCTAGAGCAATGGCCTCAGGGATCTCAAAGGCAACGATCCCGACACTTGCTGGGATGGTGGCTTCACTATCAGGACTTTTCTTCAGTACTCGTCTTGATCATTTAGCCAAAGTTACCACGCAGAAACTTGAAGATAAGTTAAAGCACATTGCCTGAGTAAACGGAAATAAGAGGTATAGGTCATGAAAAGACGCTATAGCAATAATAGCAGTGACGAAGCTGCTATCGATATGACTCCGATGCTCGACATCGTATTCATCATGTTGATCTTCTTTATCGTTACCACGTCGTTCGTGAAAGAAGCCGGTCTAGAAGTCAATCGTCCTACGGCAAGCTCTGCGCAAACCGTGAAAAAAGGGAACATCATGGTCGCTATCGGCGCTGCAGGTGATGTTTGGGTCGATAAACGCCGCATCGAAACCGATGCCGTACGTGCCAACATTGAACGCCTTCGCGCAGAAAGCCCTGATGGTGCGGTTGTCATCCAAGCGGATACCGAAGCCAATGCTGGCGTGGTCGTAAAAGTGATGGACCAGATCAAGATGGCAGGTGTCGAAAGTATCTCCATTGCCGCAACCAATAAGGATTAAGCCTATGCGGTATTTGGCCTCCCTTGCCTTGGCGCTGATTGTCTCCCTCGGATTATTCTGGGGGATGGACAAGCTGGTAAATAAAGAGCGCCACGAATTAGTGTCAAATGAAGACCTCCGCATGGTGGAATTCATACGCATTAAACCCGATGAAAAAATACAGGAGAAAAAACGCGAATTACCCAAACCGCCACCACCGAAGCGCCCACCCCCTCCCCCAGAGATGAAGGTCACCGCAACGGTCAAGCCGGTTATGGAGCAAATTCCAATGGATATGCCAAAACTGGATCTGCCAGTCAATGTGACTGGTGGTTCGGTACTCGGTCACTACACCCAAGGTGGTGGAGCTAAATTGGCAGGAAGCGGCGGCCCCGTACCTTTGGCCACATTCCAACCTCAGATGCCACGTAAGGCAGCACGAGCAGGAATCGAAAAGGGCATCGTTTTAATCGAGTTTACCGTCAACCAACGAGGTGGGGTTCAGGACATCAAAGTACTCAAAGAAACGCCTCGCAAACTCGGGTTAGGTCGAGCCGCGAAAAAAACCGTTTCAAAGTGGACCTTTAAACCCAAGATGGTCGATGGTAAGCCCGCTGATGCCCGCTTATCACAGGAAATTGAGTTCTCAACCAATTAAGGAGTCACACAATGAAAGGATATATAAAGTGGTTGGCTTCTCTGGCGTTGATTTCAGGCGTGTCTAGCGCGCCTGTTATTGCCGCTAACCCGGAGTTATCTGACAGAACATTTCGGACAGTCAATAAAGTACAAGAGCTGATTGCTGAGGAGAATTACACCAAAGCCGTCGCCAAGATCAACGCGGCACTAAAAAGCTCGGGGAAAAAACAATACGACAAAGCCGTTTTGCTGCAACAAATGGGATTTCTATATTCATTAAAAGATGACTATCCCAAAGCTGCAAAATATTTTGCTCAGGCCTTAAGCCTTGACGCATTGCCAGTACCCGTAGCCCAGCAAGTGCGTTACAGCTTAGCTCAACTTTATCTCGCAGAGGGGCAATTTAAACAATCCGTTGTAACCATGAAGGAATGGTTTAAAACCGCACAGAGCACAGAAGAAAAACCACAAGCACACGCTTATATCACTCTAGCCAGTGCCTATGTTCAGCTTGGAGATTACAAAAATGCAATCCCGCCCACCAAACAAGCGATTGCGATGAGTAAAAACCCGAGTGAATCTTGGTATCAGTTGTTGATGTCTGCCCATTACGAACTCAAACAGTTTAGAAGTGTGGCGGGAGTACTTAAGATCTTAACCACTAAGTACCCACAAAATAAGCGTTACTGGACTCAGCTCTCCGGCATATACATGGAGTTGAAACAAGAGCGCAATGCCTTATCCACATTAGAAATGGCCCACAAATTAGGTCTATTAGAAGGTGAAAAAGAGCATTTACGTTTGGTCAACTTCCAAGCTTATCAAGGTGTCCCTTATCGAGCAGCCACCACGCTACAAGCTTCCATAGAGCAAGGTCTGGTGACGCGCAGTGCCGCTAACTTAGAAAAGTTGGCTTCTTTCTGGCAACAAGCGCAAGAATTAGATAAGTCGATTGATACTTACCTTCTTGCTTATAACATGGCACCCACAGCCAAGACGCAGCTCAAAGTTGCTCGTTTAATGATTTTAGATAAGCAATATGCAGCAGCAACCAAGTTCGCCAAAAAAGTCGCGCCGGATGCCAAGCGAAAGGATAAAGGGGAACTGAGTTATATTCGAGGCATGGCACATTTTGAATTGAATCAGCCCAATCATGCTCTTAAAGCGATGAAAAATGCGGCTCTTGTACCAGAAATAAGCAATATGGCAGGCCCGTGGATAAACTTCTTGGAGTCGCAAAGCTAAGCATGCATACGACAAATAGGAGGCTGTGTTTATTAGCTATATCCAAGTAACCTCAAGATGCTTGGGTATACACAAGTTCACCCCTAGGTAATGTGTAAATTAAGTGTGAGTCAGTCGCACGTTTGGGGGAAGTCTACGCTTCCCCTTTTTTTTCTTAGACAATACCTAAGTCATCTCAAGATGCTGATGTTAAGTTGTTTAAAAACTATAATGCTTGTGAAGAATGTAGATAAAGGTATCTGGATTCAGAACGAGCAAGTACAACTTCTGCTGAAGGTTTAAATAATTCAACTTCTTGTAAGGATTTAAAGAAATCAAACTTTAAAAACGGCTCAATATCGCGATTCTCATCAGAACGTTGACTAATTTCATGAATAATAAAAGTATTCGACTTTATATGGGTGTATTCAAATAAGCGAGAATACTGGTAATGCTGGTCATTAGCGCTGAGCTCGGTTTCTAAAAACAATTTACCATTACTCAATACATCAACTGAGTAAGCAAATTTAACGCCCGAATCAGACAAAACCTGAGCATTTAAATGATAGCAAATCTCATTTGAGTCAGTCACTTTTAACATCATAGCACCTAAAAAAACCATAAACGCCATCAACAGCACACCTGACTTCTTAAAACGAAGAAACATAAATATTCCCTGCTGCTTTACTGATGATATAGGAATGACCTTGTTCAAAATCAAAGTCACTGATATCACTACAAGTCAAATTTTCTCGAGTAAAAAGAAGCTCTGACGGAACTCCGCAATCTTCAACATGCAAACTAGAATTCGTCATATTAAGTGGACTTTCTGGAAGTCCCGAGGGCTGGCGCAACAATAAAATCGCCCCAAAAAACGCTGAAATTAGCAATACGAAACCAAAATCACGCATCTTGAATTGGCGGTCTTGGTTGAGGCTAAACAGCTGTTTTAAAATTTGATTTTGATAAAAGCGAAATTTTTTTTCAGTCTCAGAGTCGCGATCATAAATCGTTAATGGGGTGTAACTTATTTCATCGTCATTAAACATATAACCTTCCGTCATAGAAAGAAAGTAACCCACACCACGTTGACTTTTAATTTCCATGATCTTTTCTAGCGGTTTTAACTGTCGCCTAATTTTAGAGATTAACTGAATAAGATTTGAACTGTCTGCAGCATAGCTCCCTTTCGGTGAGTCAGCCCAAACTTGCTCAATGATCGATGAACTTGAACACACTTGTTGTTGCTGGGTTAACAAGTAAAAAAAGAGGTTAAATTCATATTTAGTAAAATGTATTTCTATACCATTTTCACCGTATAGCCTTCGATGGCTTTTATCCAGTTTCCAAAATACTTGCTTATTCATAAGAGAGCCCATAAATAGAAACACTACGACGTTTAGCCATGTAGAATTCATCATTAGATCGGGCAGTGTCTTGTCCAAAAGCACCAATATTTAATAGGAAAATATCTTTACGACCTTTTAATCGTTCAACAACTTGTTCTGCTCGCTTTAGTGATAAGTTCAAATTATGAAAATCATCCCCAATAATGGAAGCAGAGCCGACAATTAATAAAGCATCAGCATCAATAAATTCATTGGTCGATGATAAGTGTGAGATATCTCTATCGTTAATTTCAAAAAAATCAGTTTCAAAGTAGAGTGTTGAAAGATGTTTAAAGCGACTGGCACTCAATGTGCGATGTAGGAAAGAAAAATCACTTCTCTCACAGATATCATATGCAGCCGATTTAAACTCACTCAATTTCTGCTTTAAAAGGTAGCTTTGTACTGAATGTGATTCAATAGTGCGCCCCATAAAAGAATAGTAACTACCATCTTTAATTTTATTTTTCGGAATAAGGTAAGCATCGCAGTGATCAACAACTTCTTCAGCATACGATAACTGAGCAACTCCGATGGTAAGGGAAAAAATACACAATATGGCTCTCAAATTTTTATTCATTTATCTTTCCAATATAGTTTGAACTCGACTCTTGCAAAAGCTCATAGGCAATGCGGTCAGTCAGTAAATCGTCGTCATCAAATTCATCAATATTGATGATGCTGTACTTTTCATGCCAGAGGTTTGCACATTCCAATGACTCAATATCTGAGATATTAGAGTCGTCGTTAACAATGAAAATCGACTTAGCGGAAACATGGTTGATGTAATCGGTTTTTATTGTCTGACAGAACTGTTTTAAAATGTCTTTCTCACTCTCTTTCTGATCTTGATCAGATAATTTTTCGTCAGTTAAAGCAGTAAGGTAAATAACCGCAGTTCTATTTGCTTTATTGCTTAAAAAAGAATGCTTCAATGCATAGTTGACACCCTGGATGGGAGAGACAAACGGCGCCCTAAAGTTCATTTGGTTTACAGTAGAAAGGAACACACGATAACTCGTTGTTTCCTCAACGACAGCTTTACTTGGGCACGTCTGAGTGTTACCGAAGTATTTATTCTTAGTAATACTAAGTTCACTTAATAAACTCTGATCAAACTCAGTTCTAGAAGCATCATTAATTGCATCATCAGAAGTATAGGGATAAGAATTATCATCAAGAAAGACATCAAAATAATTATCAATATAAAGATAATTTTGGCCACTTTTAGCGTAATGCTCTGCTAATTCATGATACTTAATAAACGTTTGAGAAGATTCTAAATCATTGATCACTTGTTGCTGATCATTAACTTCATTGTCAATATCTTCCTTCTGGTTTAATAAATCTTCTAGCTGTCTTTCCAACTCTTGTATTTCATTTTCAAGTAATTCTTTTTCTGCATTTAAATTATCGATTTCTTCTGGATCATCTGTTGTTGCTAGTAATTGATCAATTTCGTCAATACGAGCTTGTTTTTGCTCAATCTGTCGGCGAGCGTTTGCAATCAAATTATCGATATTTCGCTGTTGCTGCTTTAGATCATTTAGCATGTCAAGCTGGGCATAATAGTCTTCCCACCATTGAAACGAAAAGTCATCTCCACGAGGAAAGGTTGTCCAGCATTTACCACCTATATTGATACGATAGCCAAAAGGAACAACGGTTAAATTAGAGTCAGTGTGATCAAATAAGACTTTAAGAGCATTATTCAATGAATGTTTGACACTATTGGCCAAATATTTGGTCTCTGAATCATCAGCAATTGTCACGATAACATTCAGATCCTCGTAATGTTTAGCCCGTATGGTCTTAGTTTCAACTTCAAATCTATCTTCTAATGCATTCGGTAGTGTTTGCGTTAATTTACGATGTTGGGTCAAATTAACCGTGGAAACAACGGAAATAACATCATTTTCCTCATAGTTGTCATAAGACCAATCTCCTTGTGAATGATCAATATCCAGTCCATTTAACTGTGCTATCGATTGATTTATATCGGTAAGCGTATCTCCGCTAATTGAAATTAAATTATTAATTTCACGAGTGGTGTTAATTTGCACTTTAGCTGCTAAATAGCTGCGACTAATATCATAGGTATAATATAGAAATATAAATGCAGAAAGCATAATTAATATAAATAAAGGGATAATCGAGCCCTGTTGCTTCTTCATTAGTGATGTATCCCGTAGTGGGCCGAAGAAAACTTAATTTCAAACCAATCGTAAAATTCATCAGGTAAAGGAAGCGTATTAAAGCTTTCAATATGACGACATAATGTTACTCGATAGACTGAGTGATATTTATTAAAAGCATTAATTACTGGCTTAACTGATAATGGTTTATCTATATCACAGTGTCGGCCATCAAGATCGTGATATAGTTTTTCTATATTGTAATTTTGTCGACCAGAACTTATATCCCCATACTCTAACTCTTCAATGAAAATAGATATATTTCTTTCTTCAAGATGAAAAGCCTTAGATATCTTATTGATGTCTGAACGGGATAAATTACCTGAAAATACATCATGTCTATTTGATATTAAACGCCCAATCTGAAAAGTCATATCAGATAACTCAAGTTTAAGTGATGTAGCAGCAGAAAACTGCATAACAAGCAGAGTTAATATCAATAAACATGGCATAAGTATCGTAGCCTCAACTGCAATACTACCAGAATCTGTATTAAATTGATTCATTAAAGATAATTAACTCCCTATCCATACCTAAAAAATTATCTGGGAAAATTTTCGAAAATAGCCAAGAAAATCTTTTGTAATCAAATTGAAAACTAATACGAATCACTTGAGATTCACCAATATTGTTTCTATTACATTCAATAGAATAAGAGTTGCTCAAAAGACTATTTAAATCATTAAAACAATCAAAACGAAGGCTATTTTCATCCAAATCAATGACACTTTGATTGAGATTATGATTAAGAGATTCGATAAACTTAAGCTTTGATGTATGAAGATCATCATCTATAATAATAGAGTTATAATCAAATAAGTGTAAAGCTCGAGTTATATTATAGTTAAATATGCTTTCATTGTGAATATATTGAAGAAAACCCACGATAATAATGAGTATATAGATCAATATTGGAATGGTAAATATTGCTTCTATGGAAGCTGAACCTGATTCACTCGTTAACTTTTGCATCTTTGATCGCTTCATAAATCGATAAAACTTTATCTTTATCTTTATATTTTTTGTTTAAAAGTTCGATTGCAATATCATCTTGACCAGAAATCACCCCCGCCAATACGACAGATTCCAGATCTTCCTCATTTGTTTCATAGGTATTATAAATTTTTAAGAAATTTGACTTATCATTTGGTTGATAAACAAAATGAGAGAGAAGCATATTTTTATAAATGAACTCTGATGTAGGGTATTTTTTACTCAGAGAATTAAACTCTATGCTACATTGCTCTTTACCAAGCTCACCACATTTGGATAATAAGTATAGGTTATCTACCTTTGCTGCTAATTTATTGTCTTCATTATAAGCTTTTTTGTCTTTTATTTTATCTAAATAGTTTATTGTGCTTTCCTTATCATTGTTTTCTAAATAAATAACAGCTAAAAGGTAAAGATCATCATCCTTCAGTTCTTTCTTGCTACTTAGCAAAAATACAGATCTATCACTTTGATTAGTTTTATAAAAAGAATACGCTAACATATAATTTTCTCTGTCTGTAAGCGTCTTTTTTTCAGATAGCTGAGAAATTACTTTTTCATAGCTCTTCAGGTTAAAAGTTAATTCAGGACCAATTTTAGGAGTTTTAGTTGTTTGGCATCCAGATAGAACTAAACTAAAAATAAAATATAAAATGATTTTTTTCATTATAACTTACTCATAAGGTTGAGAACACCAGGGGCAATAATTTCTATAATGATTGGAAACATAATAAATAAAATAAGAGGAACACCCATTTTAGCACTTATTTTTCCAATATTTTCCTCAGTTTCTATAAAGTGAAAGTCTCGAGTTTCTTTAGATAAAACTCGTAGAGCATCATTAACAGCAGCGCCACTTTCAATAGCGTTCTCGAGTACAGCAGTAAAATCCTTTATCTCTTGTATATCAATATTCTTTCTCAAGTTTTCATTTGCAATTGAAAAACCATTGGTTGAGATATCATTTGAGTATATCTGAATATAGTTAGACAAAGATAATGACATTGGACCGATGTACTCAGAGACAGCAATCAATGCAAGTTCAATCGTCATTCCTGATTTCGTTGCCGTTGCTAGCAAATCTAGAAAATAAGTAAAATTAACTTTTATTCTAGCCTTTTCTTCTTTAATAAAAAATTTCTCAAAAAGTAGTCTAACTAAGATATTATTAACATAAAGAAAAACCGTCACTGTAATAATAGACTTAATTGACATTCCATATAAAGATAGAATAAGGAAAACACATAAAATAACCTCTAAGAAGAAACATAAAAAGAAATTAGTTTTATGCCTCTTTTCTATTAATCCACCACTTGGTAACATAGTAAACATTTCACTTTCAGAAAAATACTTCGAAAGTAATTCATATAAAAAATCATCCAGCAGTTCTTTCTTCTCAGATATTTGGTTAAAAATACTATAATATTCTTGCTTATCATCATGATCAGATATCATAAAAATAAAGTTATCAACATAATCCTGCTCCTTCTTCATATTCAAGCTATTAAGTATGAAGACTAATATACCGAAAAGAAACACAATAAGGCTTATAACAACAATCATAATGAAACACTATTTATCATTTTTTTAATTATAACAAAACCAATTGTTACACTAACAACAACATAGATAATGATATATTTACCATATTGTTCATTAAGCAAGTAATCAAAATTATCTTTTGCCAAACCCTTTAGTATAAAAAGCATAATGAAAGGTAATAATGCGAGTATTTTTGCTGCTCCCCTTGATTCTGAGGTCAATGCTTGAGTTTTTTTTCTTATCACTTGTGATGCAACAAGATCCTGAGCCAGCTCATTAAGTGAGTCTTTAATACTCCCACCACGCTTTAAGCTCATTTGTACGTTAGCACTAAAAACAATATAGCCTTTGTAAGGATAAATTTTTTCTCCTGAGGATAAAGCCTCTTCTAAAGTATTGCCAGCATGCACTTGCTTAATAATACGTTCAAATTCTAGACGTATTTTCCCCACTGTATGGCGAGAGGCAGACTCGATAGCTGAGATAATTGTTCGACCCGAAAGTAAATTCCTACTTATCATTCTTAATGCGAATGAGAATTTATCTTCAAAATAGTCACTTAACTTTCTTTTGTACTCATTTAATATCTGATAGAAACCAATTAAAGCCACAAGTGATGTCAGAGTCACCGTCAAAAAATATGAAGTTCTTAAAGTATCTGTAACAAATATCATAAAAGAAACATAAAATAAAATGACACCAATATGGATTATAAAATTACTCAATCCATAAATATCGAAAAACATAATCAAAATATTTTGACTTAAATATTTTAAGTAAAAGTTGTAAAGTCTCGATTTGAATATAATGAAGATATTACTTTCTTTAGATTCAGTTATGATTGCATCTTCAATATATTCATCTAGTTTTTCTTGTCTAAAGACCATTTTGGAATACCAAATTCATTTCGCTTTCTAAACCATTCGTTCTAATTTTACGATCTAGAAGAGTAGATTTAACCTCATTAATGTGGGTATCTGTCTTATGATCGTATACAAAAATATCTTGGGTTGAGATCATGCCAGAATCATAGCTTCCGACTTCGGTTATATGTGTTATTTTACGTCTTCCATCAATAAGCCGGCTTGTTTGTATAATAATATCGACTGCCTGGCTTATTTGTTTCTTTATCGACTCTACCGACAAATTGGTCGCCGTCATCATCATCATACTCTCCAAGCGAATAAGTGCATCCTTAGGGTTATTAGAGTGTATTGTTGACATAGAACCATCATGACCCGTGTTCATTGCTTGCAGCATTTCAAATGCCTCATCACCACGACACTCACCAACGATAATTCTATCCGGCCGCATGCGTAATGAATTAATAAGAAGCGAACGTATAGATACTTCACCAGATTCTTCACTACTGGCAGGTCTAGACTCTAGACGCACAACGTGTTCATGTTGTAATTGTAGCTCTGCCGCATCTTCGATAGTAATCACACGATGGCCATCATTGATCTCGTTCGAACAAGCATTAAGTAGTGTGGTTTTACCAGAGCCTGTTCCGCCTGAAATAATAATATTTGCTGCCGAACGTACCATGACACTCAAATATAGAGCCATTTCTTCGGTCATTGATTCAAAATGGACGAGATCGACAATATCAAGCTTATCTTCACGAAACTTACGAATAGAAATACTGCAACCATCTAAAGCAATAGGGGGCACAATAATATTGACACGGCTACCATCTGGTAGTCTGGCATCAACCATTGGTGAACTCTCGTCAATACGACGACCAATGGGGGCAACAATTTTCTTGGCAATTCTTAAAACTTGTTCTTCGTTATGAAAAAACACATCATATGCCCGACTAATTTTACCATTACGCTCAACAAAAGTTTCACTCAAACTATTAACCATAATGTCACTGATTGTTGAATCAGATAAAAGATCTTCTAGAGGTCCGTAGCCAAAAATATCATCTTTAACGTCTTTAGTTAATTTCTGTCTATCTGACTCTGTTAATATAAATGAAGAACCAGATAAAAATTCAATGACTGTCGTGTAAATATACTCATACTTTATCGAATCATCTTCATTTTGAATTTCTGTAATATCTACATTGTCCAGAACAAACTTCCGACATAATACAAAAACATTTGAATCAATCATTTTTAATTAACCTATAAATTATATCATCTCTGGACTTGCCTTTCTTAAATAAACTTTTTTTATTATTTAAGTTAAACGTATAACTTATTTTTTGACCTGTTTTCTTGTATATATTACCTTCATCTAGTAAGTAGCGTTCTTCATCATTAACATCACATCTAAATGTCTTAATATTAGTATTTAAGCTTTTTCCTTCTTGCTCAGTTATATACTTAAGCATATAAACTGAATCAAGTGAAGCATCCGTTACTAATGTAACATTATCAGAACGGCTTATTAACTGATGATAAACATCTAACTTTGACATATAAAATGGAACATAGATAAAAATGTATGAATAGTCACCATCAAACAAATCAAAGAACTTCATTAGCTTGTCTGATATTTTGTTGATCGAGTTTAAGTTAGTATGATGCAATAGATCTATTGAAAAGTATGATAAGTTCTCCTCTATTTTTACAATATATTCCTGTGCAGCTTTAATATCTAAACTTTCATCATTCACTAAAGAGTTAATTATTTTTGAATCAACTTTTTTACCTATTCTTGCATCCAAAGAAATGCTATACATATCAAGGTTAATAAATAAAGTATTTAAGCTAGGTCGCTCTTTAACATATAAATGCAAATTTTTATATAAATGCTGAAGAATCTGGCTTCCATGACTTGGTGTTGTATCAGAAATCATAAACCAATGGCTACTACTCGATTTTGCAATACCAAAAAAATACAAAATGACATTGAAAACCTGATTAGTTTTGTCAGATAAGCTTGTATATTCACCAATACCAGATGATTTTATCGCCCAGTAGTAGTCAAGATCATCTTTTTCTCCATAGAGCAAGGTACCAACTCTACCTTTAGTAACCTCAATAAACTTCTCTACTCCACCATTATCTCGTAAAGTGAGTTCATCACTGATGACATAAACTTTAGATTTAAAATACAAATTAAATAAGTTTTCGATCGCTTCCAAGTTATCATTGTACTTGATGACATCAACACTATATGCAGAGAAGTAGTTCTGTATTCGCTCTATTAGATCCAGGTTATTTGAAATAACAATAATAATATATGGAGAGAGTGATTTTGATTTCACTCCAGATTGACTTTTATGTACCTTTTTTAGTTTTTCAAGAATCATTTCGACCAAACCTCTAGAGATGAACAAGCCGTTCCATTTAAAAATTGATCAATTTCAATTTCATTCATCAAATGGTGACCATTAGGTACTTCCCAAGCTTCACATTGAATAAGCCTCTGATCACTAACATGAACTTCCCATAAAAGTAATTGCCTATCTTGATAGTTATCGATACTGGTAAACTTGGGAGAAAAATCATAAATATTTTCAAGATCAATCTTTAATTGATAGAGTCTTTCTTTAGATATGTTGTTTGTATGATATATATTGATACCATGTATCCAAGAGACTGTTCCGTTCTTAATCTCTGAGTTTATTGCTTTAGAGAATGGAAGAGTATAGTTAATATTTCCTTCATTTTTTATTTCATGAACAATATACACGTTTTCATCTTTAAAACTCTGACTACATCCAAAAATAGACATAAGTAGTATTGCAGATAAGATTGACTTCAAACTAGTTTTCATAATGATACTTAGCATTCTCTATAAAATCTTTTATTTCAGGCCTACTACTTTTAAAATCAATATTAGTAAAAATAGATAAAGAAGATTTTAATTTTATTTGAGGCAGGTTTGGTTGATCGATACTGTTTTCAACAAAATTAACTTCTGCAAAAACCATTAACTCTGTTTTATTAGATTGAAAATTCTCAGAGGTAAACAATGCCCCAATAATTGGTAAATACCCTAATAAAGGGACTTTTGTTACAGCCTGACTTTGGCTGTTATCTATCAGTCCTGCTAAAACAAATATATCACCATCATGTACATTCAACTCAGTATTTACTTTTCGGGTATTTAACTGTGGAGTTTGATTTCCATCTAAATTAATAAAACCAGCAATTTGTGATGACGATATATTTGCCCTTAAGTCAATACTTTGGTCTCTTTTTATTTCAGGCTTAAATTCAAGTTGTATGCCATATTTTTTAAAATCAATGTCAACATTACCATCATCTGATGTTAGAACCGGAATTTCTCCTCCAGCTTCAAAGCTTGCAGTCGAGTTATTGGTAACAATAATTGAAGGTCTAGTCAAAACGGTTGCTAAGTTGTTTCTCGATAATATTCCAATTGTTGCTTTTAAGAAATCACTGGTTATACCATCAATTTTACTCCAGCCAGCACTCCACTGAATACCCAACTCTTCATCAATATGCTTTGATACTTCAGCCATAGTGAGTTTAATTTGAATCTGTCGATTTTCAGTAATGGTTGTATTGTCTATATACTGAGATGAAATCGCGTTTTTTACTAAAGTATTAAGTTCTCTTTTCTCTACACTATCTTTTACTGATCCATTAATGTATATTTTACCAGCAACTTTAACTGCTCGTACTGTAGAAAACCCTGCTGAGCCAAGATATTTATTTAAACTATCAACGTCCTTATCTACATCACGTATTTGTATAATATATTCTATTGTTTCATTTTCACCTTTAACTATAACTTTGCTTTTACCTGCTGAATGAGCAATGAAATATAAGTTATTACTGTCAGTTAAGGTTACACCCAACATTTTTTCAGAGCCTATAACTATATCTTTAGGAATATAAGATAGAGGTACATATCTCGTTTCATTAACTGACATAGATAAATAGACACTTGCCTGAGCGCTGAAAGCTAAAAATAGTGTGAAAATAATAAATAAATTTCTATTTAATAATGTTGACATCATATTTATAACTGGAGCTAATATCATTGGCTTGAATTTCCTTTGAATAGTCAACTTCTAAAGTAGAGTAATTTTCTAAGTTAATCATTTTCCTTGCCGACTTTACTATTTTAAAGTACCCAAGTTGGTCAGCCTGAAGGTAGCGATCGATGAATCTATTTTGAACTGAAAAAACGACTGGACTTAGTTTTTCGTGTTCTGTCTCAAAAGGTTTGGTATTTTTCTCACCATCCTCCACTTCACCAATCATTCTGATAAATACATTCTTGGCAAAAAGTTTAATTTTTCTGTTATTTTTGCTTCTTCCTGATTGATTAAAATGCCAATAAATATCATAAAAGTCAGATTTGAATTCTTCTACCGTGCTTCGATCAACTCTCATCACGACATCAGTAAAATCCCCACTATTGAGTTCTTGTAAGTTGCTTTCTTTGATAAGGTCGCCTGATTTCATTGACTTTTTAATAAAAAACACGCTTGAGATTAAACTATCTTTATCAACTTCAGTGATATATTTATATCTATCTGCTTCATCAATTTGCGTTTTAATCGTTTGAAATGAATCATAAGATACTAAAGAACCGGCCCCATAATCCTGTTTAATCGCCAAAGCTGATATTGTTACTTTTTCAACTTTTTTCTCTTGGAGTTCTTGATTATCAATTGATATTTTACTCAAAGCCTCGGATTTATAGATCCCTAACGAACCAAGAGCAATAATAAATATTGCTATTAAACCTATTGTCTTAAATCTCATGATATACCTTTATTTAAACAACACTGTTGAATGTATAATATAAGAAGTGATAATGGGTATGCCATATGGCACTCCTTTAGAAGAGAATCCAACAAAATCAAATATCCGATTTAAAGCGACCAGTTGCATTACTGCTAAAGCTCCACCAAAAATTGTCATATGAAATAAGAAATCTACATAATTATCTATCCCGATAAATGGCATAATGATCATAATGAGTTTGACATCCCCCATCCCAATTAATCCTAGAGATCCAAGTAGAATCAATGCCACAGAGATTGCAAGATATATCACGACTCCGTACCAATGGAAGTCAGCAGGCTCGCCTATAACTACCAATCCGAAGAAGAACTTAAAAGACAGCAATATCAACAATAATAATACTCTTTTATTGTATATTTTCCTGTATTTAATATCTTCAAAGCAAATGACCGATAGTACAGTCATGATTATTGCATCTATATAAATCATTATTTCATTTAACCATTGAGTGAAGAGCTATTGGTTCTACTCATGTTTATCAAAGCTTCATTAGTTACATTAACGATTTCGCTACTGTCCGTTATATATAAAATAGCACTGCCAATAAAGCAGCCTATAATTGCATATTCAACAGCGCTTAAGCCTGACTCTAAATACATTAATTTCTTTAGTTGATTCCACATAAAAAACCGAAAAAAATTTTAATAAAAATATTTATTTTCACAATTGACTAGTAAAGTACCATATCAAATACAGCTTTTTGTCAGAAACTTGAAAAAACAACCTCATAAAAAAAATACAATTATTATCATTAAAAACAGAATCTTGATTTAAATTTTATAAATTAAGTCAAGATAAGGTAAAATCATTGTCACGCTTTTATCCTCCCAGAAAGATTTTCATCATAATTTAAATAGTTTTATTTCTTACTTCAACTTCAACATTTTTTCAAAATAAGAATAAAAACATTTTTTATTTAAGTAAATTCTGGAGCTTTAATTATAAGAAAAGTAATTTAGAAAATAATAAATTATTATCATTATTAATGTGGATCAATATTAAAATATGTTCGACAATTTAAATCGTCCAAAGCCAAGACTTATTCTAGGCTCTAAAAATTTAATTCCTTTAGGAGATTTAAAATGAACGCATTAAAAACTTTTGTTAAA
>NZ_BJXJ01000018.1 GCF_007990935.1 Vibrio sagamiensis NBRC 104589 | reverse complement strand
GAGAGTCCTTTATCTTTAGCAAGAAAAAAATACTATTTATCTAAAAAAAGCACTTAAGTGGGCAAAACTCATTCAAATGCTATTTTAATGACAAGTTGCACTCAGCTTTATCACACTTTACCCACAAAAATCTGTGGATAAGTGATATGGCAAGATCGTAGTTTTTCATTTATATATCTAGTAGCTCTACAAAATGCTTGATTCAGAGTAATGCCACTGAATTGAATTTAATCATGGCAATGAAACATAGTAGCAGGCCCTTTCTACTTTTATTAGAAGGAGGATTACCCGATGTAAGAAGTAGACTCATGAGATGCACTCATAGGATAAGCACTCTCATTGCTTTAACTTTACTTTCCATTGTAAAAACTGCGAGACCGTCAAAGTACCAGCAGTAATAGTAAAGATCTAAGTAGAGCTTATAGACCTTAGCTATGGGAAGAAACAAAATGAGTACCAAAACCTAATCTCACTGCAATAGTGACTAAATCCTCCCCCTCCAAATAGAGATAACATAACCTTAGGCACTATCTGCACCTTGCTTATAATGCAAGCCAAGTCTATTAGGGTATCGTTCGATAGAGAGAAATTTTTTCTGATAACAGGAAAGGCAAAAGCTGAGGTAAGCACGTGAGAAATATAATATTTCCAGACACCTAAAACGACGAAAGGTCGCTATAAGAGCGACCTTTCTGCATATGGTACCGGTGGGCGGACTTGAACCGCCACGCCCGAAGGCAACGGATTTTGAATCCGTCGTGTATACCAATTTCACCACACCGGCATCTTGGGATGTTGTCCCTTTGATGCTTGGCATTATACGTATGCTTTTTGTCTGCGCAAGAAAAAATCCTTAAATAACTTCTGTTTGTCGATATTTTCACCAGAGCAATACATTTAAAGCCATCATGAACAAAAAAAGCTCGTTAATCCTTCATCTTGAGACGGTTAGAACGCTCCGAGGTTAAATGAATAATTCTAAATTGATACCAACATAAAAGACTGTGGGTTCGCTCTCTTTTCACCACGAACGGTTATCGATATTCTGAAAACTACTATTTAATCGGCAGTAATGGCGCGCTCATGACTTCAACCACCCTTCCACCCGCTGGCTTTCTCCGACGTTGCGGGGCTCTGTTCTACGACTCTTTAATTATCTTAGCGATTGAAATGATAGCTGCAGGAATTGTCATCGCGATTGTTTTTGCACTCAAAGCAGCAGACATTGTTGATTACGGCCTTTATCGTGATGCTGCTGAGATGCTCAGCAAACACCCTATTTTAAGCCCTCTATTTAGCTTTTATCTGTTTGCTGTAGCTATCTACTTTTTCGTTTTCTTCTGGACACGAGCTGGGCAAACTCTGGGGATGCGAGCATGGAAAATACAAATTAGGAATCAAAAGGATGCAAAACCGATTACTATCCAACAAGCACTTTTACGCCTCTTAGTCTCCTGTTTTGGCGTCGCCAATTTGACCGCTATTATCGATCCTCAAAAACGCGGTCTGCATGATATGTTGGCGAAAACGGAAGTGGTTGTGCTACCTGTCGCCAAATAAAATCAAAGGAGGTGTCGAACCTCCTTTGATTTTCTCGTTTTTTTGTCGTCCCATTCGCAAGGCAAACAATTGATTAAAAACTAGTGTTTGCGCCTCAATAACATGATCGCAATAGCTAAGAAGACTAAACTTGGGGCAAGCGCTCCAAAAACGGGCGGGATGTTGTACACCAGTGTAAGCGGGCCAAAGAATTCACTCGATATATAAAAAACAAACCCCGCGATCACCCCTGACAACACTCTCGCTCCCATTGTTACACTTCGGAGCGGCCCAAAAACAAAGGACAAGGCCATCAACATCATGACTGCAATGGAAACAGGCTGAAATAGCTTACGCCAAAAAGCAAGCTCGTAACGAGATGCGTCTTGCTCTGATTCTTTCAAATAGCGTTGGTAGTCATACAAACCACTTAGAGGCAGTTCTTCTGGTCTTGTCGCAACCACAGCAAGTTTGTCAGGTGTTAGAGACGTTTCCCAATCTAAACTCTCAACATCACGCTTGGTGATCACACTTGGATCCGTTAAGTCCGTCACCTGAACACGCTTCATCAGCCACATGTTCTCTTTTTGATAATCAACTTGTTCAGCAAAAGTGACCGTTTCAAGCCGCTTGTCTTGATTAAAATGCCAAACATTTAAACCATAAAGCGTGTCCTCTTCTGCTTTACCAATAAAAATAAAGTCGTTGCCATCTCTTGCCCAAACTCCCGCTTGAACTGAAACGAGGCTCCCCCCAGATAAGGCAAATGCTTTCATATCACGCGCAAGTTTTTGAGCTTGAGGTGCTCCCCACTGGCCTAATATCATTACTAATACCATCAAAGGCACCGCTGTTTTTAGTACTGATAAGCCAATATCAAGTTTTGAAAAGCCAGCCGCTTGCATAACCACCAGCTCTGAGCTTGAAGCCAACATTCCTAAACCGATAAGGGAGCCGAGCAGCACCGCCATTGGAAAGAATATCTCCAGATCACGGGGAATGCTCAGCAAGACGTAGTACAGCGCTTGCATTAAATCAAAGGTTCCTCGCCCTACTTTGCCCAGCTGATCAATATATTTAATGATCCCTGACAAACCAATAAGTGTCGCGAGTACCAGAGCGATAGTAGAAACAATGGTTCTACCAATATAGAGATCTAAAATCTTAAACACCGTTTATCCGAGCCTCTTCTTGCGAAATTTATCTTTTATCCGTCGGACGGCAACACTGTCCATCATATTAGCGGTAATGGCCGCTAAAAATAGCATTGCATTAATTGGCCACATCCCCACAACTGCAGGCACATCACCGTCTTCTAAAGCCGATTTCATCGCACTGATTGCAAGGAAATAGGCGAGATAGATAAGAATCGCAGGCCCCATCTTGGCGAACCGACCTTGACGTGGATTCACTGCTGACAATGGAATAACCAGCATAGTCAACAATGGAATACAAACAAATAATGAGATTCGCCACTGTAGTTCAGCTTGAGCTTCAGCATTAGGGTTACCGATTAAAGAAGAGGTCGGGTAAGCATCCCAAGCTCGGCCTTTGCTTTTTATATCGTGCTGCCCTATAACACCTTCATACTCTTCAAATTTTGTTACCATATATTCGATGCGTGTCGGTACCCCTTCATAACGGCTACCATCATGCATCTTTATGATTTGACGGCCATCAGATAATTCTTTTATCTCGCCAGATGAAGAGAACATTACACTAGGTAATATAGAATCGCGTGGGCGAACTTGGGCAACAAACACACTGTCTAATCGTTTGTCTTGAACATCATCGATAAAGATAACCGAGGAACCATCTGGCGATGATTGAAATTTACCAGGTGTTAGTAAATCAACACTACTGTCGGCAGCAACTTGCTCATAGACTTGTTCTACGCGATCCAGTGACCAAGGTGACAGCCAAAATGCATTAAACGCAGCCAAGGCAGAAGTCAGCAATGCTAACAATAGGGCTGCTTGTATCAGGAACTTATTTCCTATTCCTGTGGCATTCATCACCACAATTTCACTTTCTGCGTACAAACGGCCAAAGGTAATCAAGATACTGATATATAAACTCAATGGCAGCATCAATAGCCCCATTGAGGGCATGTTTAAAGCAACAATAGAGAAAATGAGCCCTGCCGGTATCTCCCCGTTCGAAGCATCCGCCAAAACACTGATAAAACTCTGGCTAATAAAGACCAAAAAGAGCACGAAGAAAATCGCAAATTGGCTCTTGAGTGTTTCGCGGATCAAATATCTAACAATAATCACGCTGAAATTACCTATACAAAACTTGTTTTTTTGCTCGAATCACTATAGTTTCCCGTTGAACCATTTATTTTTTTCAAAATTATAAACTAAATGTTAGCGCTAAAATCAGCTCTTTTGTCAAGACCTGAGCTAAAATTCAACGGCAAGTAAGCATTATCTAACATTTATAGCAATTTGTCTTCAGGATGTAGGAGTACGCATGGAGTTTAGTGTAAAAAGTGGCAGTCCAGAGAAACAACGTAGCGCATGTATCGTTGTTGGTGTGTTTGAACCACGTCGCCTTTCTCCAGTAGCCGAACAACTTGATAAAATCAGTGACGGTTACATCAGTTCACTACTTCGTCGTGGTGACTTAGAAGGAAAGCCAGGTCAGATGCTTCTGTTGCATCAAGTGCCAGGAGTATTATCAGAACGCGTTCTTTTGGTCGGCTGCGGCAAAGAGCGTGAATTGGGTGAACGTCAATACAAAGAAATCATCCAAAAAACGATCAGTACACTCAATGAAACAGGCTCAATGGAAGCGGTTTGCTTCTTAACCGAGCTGCATGTTAAAGGTCGAGACACATACTGGAAAGTGCGCCAGGCGGTAGAGGCGACCAAAGATGGTCTATACACCTTTGACCAATTCAAGAGTGTGAAACCAGAAACTCGCCGACCTCTACGCAAACTGGTATTCAACGTACCAACACGCCGTGAACTGAACCTTGGTGAAAAAGCAATCACTCATGGCCTTGCTGTCGCATCAGGTGTTAAGGCATCTAAAGACTTAGGCAATATGCCTCCAAACATTGCGAATCCAGCTTATTTAGCTTCACAAGCCCGCCGCTTGGCCGATGATCACGAGACAGTGACGACTAAGATTATTGGTGAAGAAGAGATGGAAAAGCTAGGCATGACTTCGTACTTAGCTGTAGGCCGTGGCTCAAGAAATGAGTCGATGATGTCAGTCATCGAATATAAAGGCAATCCAGATTCTGAAACTAAACCTATCGTACTTGTCGGTAAAGGCCTGACGTTTGATTCAGGTGGTATCTCATTGAAGCCTGGTGAAGCAATGGATGAAATGAAGTACGACATGTGTGGTGCGGCGTCTGTATTCGGCACCATGAAGGCACTCGCAAAACTGAATCTTCCAATCAATGTTATTGGTGTTCTCGCGGGTTGTGAAAACATGCCAGGCAGCAACGCTTACCGCCCTGGTGATATCCTCACTACAATGTCTGGTCAAACAGTCGAAGTCCTTAATACGGATGCTGAAGGCCGTCTCGTTCTGTGTGACGCACTGACTTACGTTGAGCGTTTCGAACCAGATTGTGTGGTAGACGTTGCAACGCTAACTGGTGCTTGTGTGATTGCACTAGGCCATCACATCAGCGGCGTTATCTCTAACCATAACCCTCTTTCTCACGAGCTTATTAATGCTTCTGAGCAAGCAAGTGATCGTGCTTGGCGTCTACCAATGGCAGATGAGTACCACGAGCAACTGAAGAGCCCATTTGCAGATATGGCTAACATCGGTGGTCGCCCTGGCGGCACAATCACAGCGGGTTGCTTCTTGTCTAAGTTTGCGAAAAAGTACAACTGGGCGCACCTTGATATTGCAGGCACCGCCTGGAAGTCAGGGGCAGCAAAAGGCTCAACAGGTCGTCCGGTCTCCATGCTGGTCCAATTCCTGCTAAACCGTAGCGGCCAAGAGACAGAAGAATAAATTCTGAATCATAAAAAAGGGCCTAAGGGCCCTTTTTTATTAGTAATCACATCACTTAGGATAACAAAGGCCAAGATCGTGATGCAAAGAGCAACTTTCTATATCGTCAAACCAGACAGCCCTCAGGCCGATAAAACAGGCTTTGAAGATTACATTGTCTTCCTTGCACAGCATTTTGCCCGTCAAGGTGCTAAGGTCTATCTGAACTGCAACGATAAATCTCATGCAGAGCAATTAGCAGAAGCTTTCTGGCAAGTCGATGCAGATAAGTTCATCGCTCATAATCTCGTTGGCGAGGGGCCTAAGTATGCAACACCCATTGAAATCGGTTTTTCCGGAGTTAAACCTAATTGGAACCGTCAACTGGTAATTAATTTGGCGGAAAATGAGACAACCTTTGCGAATAAGTTTGCAGAGGTGGTAGACTTCGTGCCTTGCGAGGAAAAAGCGAAGCAACTCGCAAGAGAAAGATATAAAGTTTATCGACAGGCTGGTTATCAACTACAAACCGTCGATATTCAACACCCGTAGTCAATCCTTATAGTTAAGCTCTCCTTATTAAGAGAGTTCACTTATAAAGATTGACTTAAGTTTCAACCATCAACGTATCCATTAAAAGAGCGCCATGGAAAAGACATACAACCCAACTTCAATTGAACAAGCTCTGTATCAGACTTGGGAAGAGAAAGGCTACTTTAAGCCACACGGTGACACTACTAAAGAATCATACAGCATCATGATCCCGCCACCGAACGTCACTGGTAGCCTACATATGGGCCACGCGTTCCAAGATACGATCATGGATACTCTAATCCGTGCTGAACGTATGAAGGGTAAAAATACTCTTTGGCAAGTAGGTACTGACCACGCTGGTATCGCAACTCAGATGGTTGTTGAGCGTAAGATCGCAGCAGAAGAAGGCAAAACTAAGCACGATTACGGTCGTGATGCTTTCATCGACAAAATCTGGGAATGGAAAAACGAATCTGGCGGTACTATCACTAAACAGCTTCGTCGCCTTGGTGCATCTGTTGACTGGGACCGTGAGCGTTTCACAATGGATGACGGCCTATCTAACGCTGTTCAAGAAGTGTTTGTTCGCCTGTATGAAGAAGACTTAATCTACCGTGGTAAGCGTCTAGTAAACTGGGATCCTAAACTGCACACTGCAATTTCTGATCTTGAAGTTGAAAACAAAGACAAAAAAGGCCACATGTGGCACTTCCGCTACCCGCTAGCAAATGGTGTGAAAACGGCTGAAGGTAAAGACTACATTGTTGTTGCGACGACGCGTCCTGAGACAATGCTTGGTGATACTGGTGTTGCTGTAAACCCAGAAGATCCACGTTACAAAGATCTTATCGGTAAAGAAATCCTACTTCCTATCGTTAACCGTCTGATCCCTATCGTAGGCGATGAGCACGCAGATATGGAAAAAGGTACAGGTTGTGTGAAGATCACGCCTGCGCACGATTTCAATGACTACGAAGTTGGTAAGCGTAACAACCTACCAATGATCAACATCCTAACTTTCAACGCAGACATCCGTGATGCGGCTGAAGTCTTCACTACTAACGGTGAAGCTAGCGATGTTTACTCAACTGAGCTACCTGCTAAATACCACGGCATGGAGCGTTTTGCTGCACGTAAAGCGATCGTTGCTGAGTTTGAAGAACTCGGTCTTCTTGATGAAATCAAAGATCACGACCTAACGGTACCTTACGGCGACCGTGGTGGCGTGGTTATCGAACCAATGCTAACTGACCAATGGTACGTGCGCGCTGCACCTCTTGCTGAACCTGCTGTGAAAGCAGTTGAAGATGGTGAGATCCAGTTCGTTCCTAAGCAGTACGAAAACATGTACTTCTCTTGGATGCGTGACATTCAAGACTGGTGTATCTCTCGTCAGCTTTGGTGGGGTCATCGTATTCCAGCATGGTACGACAACGACGGCAACGTATATGTAGGCCGTACTGAAGAAGAAGTACGTGCAAACAACAACCTTGCTCCAATCGTTGTTCTACGCCAAGACGACGATGTACTTGATACATGGTTCTCTTCTGCGCTTTGGACGTTCGGTACTCAAGGTTGGCCAGAGCAAACAGAAGATCTGAAGACATTCCACCCTTCAGATGTACTAGTAACTGGTTTCGACATCATCTTCTTCTGGGTTGCGCGTATGATCATGATGACCATGCACTTCAACAAAGATGAAAATGGTAAAGCTCAAGTACCATTCAAAACAGTTTACGTAACGGGTCTCATCCGTGACGAAAACGGCGACAAGATGTCTAAGTCTAAAGGTAATGTACTTGACCCTATCGACATGATCGATGGTATCGACCTTGAGTCTCTAGTAGAGAAGCGTTGTGGCAACATGATGCAGCCTCAGCTAGCGAAGAAGATCGAGAAGAACACACGTAAGACGTTTGAAAACGGTATCGAACCATACGGTACTGACGCACTGCGTTTCACTCTTGCTGCTATGGCTTCTACTGGCCGTGACATCAACTGGGATATGAAGCGTCTTGAAGGTTACCGTAACTTCTGTAACAAGCTATGGAACGCAAGCCGTTACGTACTGATGAACACAGAAGAGCACGATTGTGGTATGTCACTGTCTGCGACCGAACGTGCAAACATGGAATTCTCTCTAGCGGATAAGTGGATTGAATCTCAGTTTGAGCTAGCAGCGAAAGAGTTTAATGCTCACCTAGACAACTTCCGTCTAGACATGGCCGCAAACACGCTTTACGAATTCATCTGGAACCAATTCTGTGACTGGTACCTAGAGCTAACTAAACCCGTTTTATGGAAAGGTACTGAAGCTCAGCAACAAGCAACTCGCTACATGCTGATCACAGTACTAGAGAAGACGCTACGTCTTGCTCACCCAGTACTGCCTTACATCACTGAGTCTATCTGGCAGAGCGTTAAGCCGTTAGTAGACGGTGTTGAAGGTGACACAATCATGCTTCAAGCGCTTCCTCAGTTTAACGAAGAGAACTTCAACGCTGAGATCGTAGAAGACATCGAGTGGGTTAAGACTTTCATTACTGCTATCCGTAACCTACGTGCAGAATACGACATTGCACCGAGCAAAGGTCTAGAAGTAATGATTAAGGTTGCTAACGAGAAAGACGCTGCGCGTATCGAAGCGAACAAGGTAGTTCTGAATTCTCTTGCTAAACTAGATAGCCTAACCGTTCTTGCTGATGGCGCAGCTCTTGATCATAAAGAACTTCCAGCATGTGCGACTAAGCTAGTGGGTCAATCTGAACTGATGATCCCAATGGCAGGTCTGATCGACAAAGATGCAGAACTTGCTCGTCTAGATGGCGAAATCAAGAAAACTCACGGCGAAATCAAGCGTATCGAAGGCAAACTAGGTAACGAAGGCTTCGTAGCGAAAGCACCTGAAGCCGTTGTTGCTAAAGAGCGTGAGAAGCTTGAAGGCTACAAAGAGACGCTAGTTAAGCTGGAAGAGCAGAAAGCAACGATTGCTGCACTCTAAACTCGCTTAAAAAAGCTTCCTACATGCAAAGGTTGGCCCTGATGGCCAACCTTTTTTATTATCAAAGCCTCCCCCTTAATTAGCTCTGTGATTAATGGTTAATACCTATCAAATTAATCTTAACTTTTCACTTGATTAGATGAGAATGATTATCAATAATGATTACATCAAACTGAATCATGAGAGCATAACCATGAAAAAGACACTCACTTTCGCTTCACTCCATTTTACTATCGCATTTAGTGTCGCTTACTTACTGACCGGTGATATTTTGATTGGTAGCTTAATTGCTATGATTGAACCTTCAGTTAATACAGTCGCATTCTATTTTCATGAGAAAGCATGGTCAGTCATTCCAGCACTTCGTTCCCACCAGTCTAAAACCAAAATAAAAACAGCAAGTTTTGCTACGGTTCACTTTAGTGTCGCTTTTACTGTCGTCTACTTACTGACTGGCAATGCATTTGTTGGCGGCGTTATGGCAATGCTAGAGCCGAGCTTGAATACCATTGCTTATTACTTTCACGAAAAAGTATGGCTGCGCAAAACGGGGGCAATCTCAGCAAAATTTTGCACCCATAATCACGCTTAAACTCTTCCAATTGATGCCATGGTTTTGCCTTAAATAAACATTCATACGTTTGTGTTCTAGCTAATAATGCGATAACAACACACTGTTAAAACGATAAAACCTTGACAAGGTTGCGTAGCGCAATTAATTTAATTGCGCTACGCAACTTTATTTGAGGTAACAATAATGAATGCTCGTCAACTTCGTCACTACTCACGCCAAGCTGTTCGACTACTAGGAATGTTGGAAAAACAGTGCAGTGATATTGCCCTTACACCCGTTCAAGCTCATGCGCTGGGGGAAATAAAGCTACAACCCTTGACGGTCAATCAACTGGCTCAACATCTTAATGTCGACAAATCTAATGCGAGCCGCACCATTACTAGCCTAACAAAACTAGGCTTGGTCAAAAGCTTGAAAAATCCAAAAGATAAACGTAGCCAGCTCATCATGATCACTCCATTAGGCCAAACAACTCTACTTAAGCTCGACCTTCAACAAAATGCCTTTTTTGAACAGATACTTACTCAGTTAACCAGTGAAGAACAGCAACAACTGAAACGCGGTATGGAGCATTACCTAAAAGGGCTAACCAAAGTATGTCAAGCAGACGCATTAATCTTACGTCCTCTCACCGAAAGCGACAATCAACAAATAGCGCAAGTCATCCACCAAGTTTCTGCTGAATATGGTTTAACTGCAGACAAGGGCTATGGCGTTGCGGATCCGACTCTGGATGACATGTACTCTGTTTACAATCAACCAGGGGCCGCATATTGGGTAATAGAACACCAAGGAGAGATAATCGGTGGCGGTGGTTTTTCACCACTTGCGGGCGAACCTAGCACATGTGAGCTACAAAAAATGTACTTTTTACCTCAGGCTCGAGGGAATGGCTTTGCAAAACGTATCGTTTCATTGAGTTTACAATTGGCCAGCCAGCTTGGTTATCGACAGTGTTACTTGGAGAGTACTGCATGCCTTAAAGAAGCGGTAAGCCTATATGAAAAGCTTGGTTTTGACTATTTAGATGCCCCACTGGGAAATACGGGGCATGATGCGTGTGAAATCGTGATGATAAAAGCTCTCTAAGCAACGAACAAAAAATTATTGTTCTGAATGGCTGATACAAAGAGTTTGATTTAACGCGATCGAAAATGATTGCTGTTGCCCATCGAGAGCGATAGATAATTGGTAAAGGTCTTTTTGGGCGGGGCTATCAGGATCCGCATACTTTGGTGCTTCAATCTGAAACAACGCACTGGCGTGATCCGAACGTACATCAATAGGAATGGAATAAGTCATTGCATTAAAACTCACCGATGCTGATACTAGACCTGGTGCTACCGTTTGATAATACATATCGACTTTAAACTCACATCCCCCACCGTGGTGCCAGATCTGTTCTGTTACTACACATTCTAAACGCACATTGCGGATAAATTGTAGGTAAGGTTCTTGCCATATTCCTAATCGTTGATCGTTGTTACGATATTGAACTTGTACAGGTAAGCCTTCCTCTGATTTATCTTCATCTAGGAGCAGCTCTTCCTCTTCTTCTGCGACAAATAAAATTTCGAAGCGATTACGCCCCAATTGCATGTATGGGCGAATATCTTTCTTGTATGTCGCTTGTTTTCCATCACAATCAAATAAAGCGACGCCGTTTAAACGCACTTCAGCATGGTAATCCACACCACCTAACACCAGATCAACCGCAGGAAATGCCATCATCGACTCATCGACCTCGATATCGTGCATCAAATGCCATTCTTGCTGACAAATCGTTTCTTCTGTCAATTCAGCAGGCAACACCTGACTCAAAGGCGCAGGAAAAATAATGTCATCTTGTGGAATAGAAAGTTCAGTCAGTGGAGAAACTTGCCATAAGCCGGCGAGTGAGAATTGCATAACAACCTTGAATGTGAACGATTTTCACTCATTATAGGAAGATTTGGCTTCTCACTTCAATGGGAAGTTTTCATCTCATGATATAAGAATGGAAGAGGGACGATTTAAACTCTCTGGAGCCATTATGAATTGATGGGCCTTCAGACAACAAAGAGAAGCTAGCAATAAAAAAGCCCCAATGATTTGAGGCCTATTCATCACGTAATGTGGCACATTATCTGAGAAAAAATCGATAAAGCTTAACGCTCAAACGCAGCAGATTACGCTTCTTCGTCTTCATTTTCGTCAGTATAAAGCGCGTCTTCACCTTCGTAGTACGTGCCCCAACCGTCGTAAATGATGTCATATTTCTCTGCGAGGTGAACCAGCTTTTCTACTTGAGCATCAATCGCTTCAGCATTTAATGCAGACTCCATGGTGGCATCACAACAAAGCAGTTTGTTGCCATCTTCATCTTCTGTTTCTTCTGCTTCAAGAACTTCAAAACCCATTTTGAAAGCTTCAACCACTGCTTTCTCTAATGTGTCGAAATCTTCTGCAAATAAATGATGCTCAATTTCATAAAGTGAATCTGGATCGCTACCATCTTCAAGCAATGCTGCGATGATGTCGCGAGTCTCTTCCTTTTGAATCTCAATTAATTCTTCTACTGATAGATATTCATCTTCGTGAGACATGTTTTTGGCTCCAGATTAGTGACTTGATTGAAACATTATTGATGCGATGAAATATGGCATGGATCGCATTAAAAAGCCACACACAAACACAATCGTCCCGAGTATTCTGGGTAATTATTGCTATCTAAAAATGAAAAACCACCGCGAAACACAAAAATTTAACAAAACGTCATAGCTGTTAATATTCAGAAGATCCTAACTAAAATATATCAAGCGGAATTTAGCAAGAGAGTGCATTTTTATGATTTTATAATGAATGCGATAACCACATCAAACCACTCAACAACGCATAATATGACGAATTTATGTAATTATTACTAATAAATATTCATCTTCCATCGTTTTGAGTGAAATATTATCTATTTAATATAAAAAGAATAAAAACGCATTTAGAAAAATTTATTAAAAAAAATAAAATACTGGATAAAAATTAAATTGAATAAAATTCAGAACATTAAACTAAAATATTTAGATTTAACAAAATATACCTAATACAGAATTACTTGCATCTTTGATTTAAGCTTGTCATAACTATTCCTAGGAACATAAGTAAGGATACATTATGAATAAGTTGTACGTAGGCTCGGAAGTAGGTCAACTAAGACGAGTACTGTTAAATCGCCCAGAACGAGCGCTCACCCATTTGACACCATCAAATTGTCACGAATTATTATTTGATGATGTACTTGGTGTTGAAGCAGCAGGGGAAGAGCATGACATCTTTGCACGTACCCTAAAAGAACAAGGCGTTGAAGTTCTTTTACTGCACAATCTGCTGGTTGAGACGCTGCAGATATCTGAAGCAAAACAATGGCTGTTAGATACTCAAATCTCTAACTTCCGCTACGGCCCAACATTTGCTCGTGACTTGCGTTATTACTTCTCAGATATGGATAATGAACATTTAGCTTCTATCCTTTTGGGAGGGCTGGCTTACTCAGAGCTTCCCATCCACTCAGCTTCTATGTTGCCTAAAATGAAGCGTCCTTTGGACTTTGTTATCGATCCACTGCCTAACCACTTATTCACTCGAGATACCTCCTGTTGGATCTACGGTGGAGTATCACTCAATCCAATGATGATGCCAGCTCGTCAACGAGAAACTAACCACCTTAGAGCCATTTATCATTGGCACCCCTCTTTTGCTGGTCAGTCGTTCATTAAATATTTTGGTGATCACGACCTGCATTATGATAATGCCAATATAGAAGGCGGAGATGTTTTAGTCATCGGTAACGGTGCCGTTCTCATCGGTATGTCAGAACGGACGACACCTCAAGGGGTAGAAAACCTAGCAGCAAGCCTATTTGCTTCAGGACAAGCCAAGGAAGTCATTGCCGTTGATCTTCCCAAACATCGCTCTTGCATGCACTTAGATACGGTTATGACACACATGGATATCGATACTTTTTCGGTTTACCCACAAGTCATGCGTCAAGATCTAGAAACTTGGCGCTTAACACCAAAAGGTAATGGAGAAATGCACGTCGAAGCGTCACGCAACTACCTCCATGCGATTGAGTCTGCTCTCGGGCTAGATCAACTCAAAATCATCACCACAGGTGGCGATAGCTACGAAGCAGAACGAGAGCAATGGCATGATGCGAATAACGTGCTAACCGTTAAACCAGGGACAGTCATCGGCTATGAACGTAATGTTTATACCAATGAGAAATATGACAAAGCAGGTATTAACGTTTTAACGATTCCAGGTAATGAGCTAGGACGCGGTCGGGGAGGTGCACGTTGTATGAGCTGCCCAATCGAGCGCGATGGCCTTTAAGCATTAAGTCACCTCTTTTATATCGCTAAAATGATACTAGGGCAGAGCAAAAAACTCTGCCTCATTTAAATAACTATTCACACCTTGTGCATTTTAATGTTTAATGACATTATCTTCATTTAAGAAATAGACACAAGGACGCGCCATGGCTTTCAATCTACGCAACCGTAATTTCCTAAAACTATTGGATTTCTCACCTCAAGAAATTCATTTCTTACTCAATTTGTCTGCAGAGCTCAAAAAAGCAAAATATTCAGGTACTGAGCAAAAAAAACTGCAAGGCAAAAACATCGCTTTAATTTTTGAAAAGTCCTCAACTCGAACTCGATGTGCTTTCGAAGTCGCTGCTTTTGATCAAGGGGCACAAGTGTCTTACCTCGGACCATCGGGCTCACAGATTGGTCATAAAGAAAGCATGAAAGATACCGCTCGTGTGCTTGGCCGAATGTATGATGGCATTCAATATAGAGGCTTTAGCCAAGCAACAGTAGAGGAGTTAGGCGCCTTTGCTGGAGTACCGGTTTGGAATGGTTTAACCGATGAGTTTCATCCCACACAGATTTTAGCTGATTTTCTTACCATGCAAGAGTACATTCAACATACTCCCTTGAATCAAATCACCTTTGCTTATCTTGGTGACGCACGTAACAACATGGGTAATTCACTGATGGTTGGCGCCGCTAAAATGGGTATGGACATTCGCTTAGTTGCACCAAAAGCCTTTTGGCCTGAGCAAGAATTAGTCTCACATTGTCAGACGATTGCAGAGCATACAGGAGCAAAAATTACGTTAACGGAGAATGCCGAAGAAGGCGTCAAAGGTTGTGATTTTCTTTACACAGACGTGTGGGTATCGATGGGTGAATCAGAACATGCTTGGGATGAGAGGGTTAAACTCTTAGCCCCCTATCAAATCAATATGGACATGATAAAGAAAGTCGGAAATCCCAATGTGAAGTTTATGCACTGCCTGCCAGCCTTTCATAATGATGAAACAACCATCGGCAAGCAAATCGCAGAAAAATACAGCATGAATGGCTTAGAAGTCACGGAAGATGTATTCGAATCTGAACTTTCGATTGTTTTTGACCAAGCTGAAAACCGGATGCACACCATTAAAGCTGTTATGGTTGCCACCTTAGGTAACTAGAACCTTGAATGAAAGCGAAAGGTAATCGCTTGCGCTAGCAAAAGTTAAGCGTATAATCTTCGGCAATTTGTCTGAGGATTATGAAATGATTACGCCTATTACTGACGTGACAATACGAGAAATCGCAACGCAAAAAGTAGTCATGCGATTTGCTCTAGCTAAGCGCTTACGCTCAGTTATTTCATTAATTCTATTGAGTCTGAAAACCTCCTCATTTGGGAGGTTTTTTTATACCTCAAATGTAATCACGAAAAATTTAAAATATCGATAAACACGGTTATAGGGAAGAAGATCATGGCGAACTCGCTTTATCAGAAGCATATCATCTCTATTCCAGAACTTTCGCGAGAAGAACTGGAACTTATTGTCAGCACTGCTGGTCAGCTCAAACAAGACCCTCGCCCCGAATTAATTAGTAATAAGGTCATCGCGAGCTGCTTTTTTGAACCTTCAACTCGAACTCGTTTGTCTTTCGAAACAGCGATTCAACGCATTGGTGGGGATGTCATCGGCTTTGACAATGGCGGCAACACTTCACTGGCAAAAAAAGGAGAAACATTGTCTGATTCGGTACAGGTGATCGCTTCTTACGTTGATGCCTTCGTAATGCGCCATCCACAAGAAGGGGCAGCGCGTTTGGCTTCAGAGTTCTCTAACGGCGTGCCAGTAATCAATGCTGGAGACGGTGCCAACCAGCATCCAACGCAAACCTTACTCGACCTTTACACCATTGCTGAAACTCAGGGTCGCCTAGATAATTTAAACGTCGCATTTGTTGGTGACCTAAAATACGGCCGCACCGTTCACTCTTTGACTCAAGCATTGGCAAAATTCACAAACATTCGCTTCTTCTTTGTGGCACCAGAAGCGCTCGCCATGCCAGAATACATCTGTGAAGAGCTAGACGAAGCAGGTATTCAATACAGCCTCCATACTGACATGGACAGCGTCATTCCTGAATTAGATATTCTGTACATGACACGCGTACAAAAGGAACGCTTTGACGAATCTGAATACGCACATATCAAGTCCGCTTACATTCTAACAGCTGCGTTATTAGAAGGTGCTCGTGAGAACCTAAAAGTCCTCCACCCCCTTCCACGCGTTGATGAAATCACCACGGATGTAGATGCGACACCACACGCGTATTACTTCCAGCAAGCCGAAAATGGCGTGTATGCTCGCCAAGCCTTATTGGCATTAGTTCTAAACCAAACACTGTAATCGAGGGAGAAAAAATCATGACTAAAGAGACTCAATTGCAGGTAGAAGCTATCAAAAATGGTACCGTTATTGACCATATTCCTGCTCAAATTGGCATAAAAGTACTTAAACTTTTCGATATGCATAATTCATCTCAGCGTGTCACGATTGGCCTTAATTTACCTTCTTCAGCTCTGGGTCATAAAGACCTGTTGAAGATTGAAAATGTATTTATTAGTGAAGAACAAGCCAATAAGCTCGCTCTATATGCACCTCATGCAACTGTCAATCAGATCGAAAACTATGAAGTTGTCAAAAAGCTGGAGCTCGAGTTACCAGAGAAAGTAAATGATGTTTTCGAATGTCCTAACAGTAACTGCATTACTCATAATGAACCTGTTATCAGTAGCTTCCAAGTCTTCGAGAAAAAAGCAGACATTCGCCTGAAGTGTAAATACTGCGAAAAAGTGTTCGCTCGTGAAATCGTGACAGAGCGCTAAGTTCAAGCATAAAAAGGCCTAAGTATCCTACTTTATGGATCTCAATAACTTGATCAAAGCTCAGTTATCGAAGCGTATTTGCCCTTTACCTAACAAGGAATTAACGGCACACTGAGGCCACTGACTCTCTAACAAATAATGGAATACATTAATGACCAAAGTACTTCACACAGAATCTGCACCCGCAGCAATTGGCCCTTATATTCAAGGGGTAGATCTCGGCAATATGGTCCTGACTTCAGGTCAAATCCCAGTAAATCCAGCGACAGGGGAAGTTTCTTCAGACATCGCTAAGCAAGCTCGCCAATCATTAGAAAATGTACAAGCAGTTGTTGAAGCATCGGGACTTAAGGTCACTGACATTGTAAAAATGACTGTCTTTGTCAAAGACCTTAACGATTTTGGTACAGTCAACGAAGTATATGGTAAATTCTTTGATGAACACGATGTAGCACACTACCCTGCTCGTTCTTGTGTTGAAGTTGCACGCCTACCAAAAGACGTTGGCATCGAGATTGAAGCCATCGCAGTACGCAAGTAATGGCAATAATTGGCTAACTGACATAAAAAATGGGTAGTACTTTTACTACCCATTTTTATAACTTCTTTTACTACTTAATTATTAGTAGAACCCACATAGGCTTGATTACGTTGCTTCACTTCTGCATCTAACGCTTCTAGCTTATTTTCCATTTGCTCACGGCATAAGTTCGCCAACTCGCGAATTCCCTCTTTACCATAACTTTCAGTACTAACGGGAGGCAGCATTTCTACAATGACATGACCATTATTCCAACGATTAAATTTAATGTGACTCGTTGAGCTACATACAATAGGAATGATTGGTACCTCTGCACCTATAGCGGCATGAAACGCGCCTGTTTTAAAAGGTAGTAGGCCACGGCCACGTGAACGAGTGCCCTCAGGGAACATCCATACGGATACGTCACTTTCTTTAATACTTTTGATTACCTGATCAATGGTACCTTTCGCTTTGGAACGATTCCCCCGATCAATCAGGATGTTACCAGTTAACCAGTATAGCTGACCAAAAAGTGGCATCCAAGCTAGACTCTTTTTACCAACAGTGACAACTTTGGGTGTCACTGCTGAAGAAACAGTAAACATATCCCAGTTGTTTTGGTGATTTGCAATATACACATGCTGACCACGTTGGTAAGCATCCTCAGGAATACGAAGCTCCAGCTTAATACCAAAAACACGTGACATTTTGGCAAACAACCGGCCAAAAGTGAAAACGTGCTTAGGGTTTCTAGGGCTGAGTAAGCAATAACCACAACCACCAATAAACATTACAATCGCAAAGAGCGCGATGGCCAATACACGTAGAAGTGTAATCATTATTGTTCTCCAAAGTAGGCTTTAAGCCTGATACAACCATTATACCTGAGTGACAAGCTTTGAAGCACATATATTGAAGTCACTGAGGCGTATAACTTATTTATAAAAAAACATCGATCATCAAAAAACGGTTTAATCAATGATGCAAAAAAGCCGAAACTCAGGTTTCGGCCTTCTTGTTACCAAGCAAGAAATAAGCAATTTAACTTGCTTCTATCACTCGCTCAATATTTGCACCCAGAGCAGAAAGTTTGTTTTCTATTTTGTCGTAGCCCCGGTCAATATGGTAAATACGATCGACAATAGTTTCGCCTTTTGCGATGCAACCAGCAATAACCAAGCTTGCGGATGCACGCAGATCCGTTGCCATCACTTGTGCACCACTGAGGGATTCAACATCACCACAAATAACGGTATTACCTTCAATTTCAGCTTTCGCTCCCATACGCATTAATTCTGGCACATGCATGAAACGATTTTCAAAGATATTCTCGGTGATCACACCGCCACCTTTCGCCATCATATTCAATAGTGTAAATTGTGCTTGCATATCCGTTGGGAAACCTGGATGTGGTGCAGTACGAAT
Organism: Vibrio sagamiensis NBRC 104589; assembly: GCF_007990935.1. GTDB lineage: Bacteria > Pseudomonadota > Gammaproteobacteria > Enterobacterales > Vibrionaceae > Vibrio > Vibrio sagamiensis. The sequence continues at coordinate 70,664 of NZ_BJXJ01000018.1, read as the reverse complement.
ACTCACTGCTTTCAACTCGCGATCCGTCATATCAACAGAGATCCAATCTTCACCCGTTTCAACCAGTGCTCCAGCCTCTTCTAACTTAGCGAGTACCGCTTCAAGTAGGTGAGCGTTGGTGTTATGGCAAGTCACTTTACCACCAGAGACTGCCGCTGCAACTAAGAATGTTCCGGTTTCAATACGATCTGCAACCACATTGTGCTTGCCTCCGCCTAGGCGCTCAACACCCTCGATAGTAATAGTGTCCGTACCTGCTCCAGAAATTTTGGCCCCCATAATGTTGAGGAAATCTGCCGTATCTACAATTTCAGGTTCACGTGCCGCGTTATCTAACGTAGTGGTTCCTGTAGCAAGCGCAGCGGCACACATAATAGTAATCGTTGCACCGACGCTCACTTTATCCATAACGATGTGTGCGCCCTTTAAGCGGCCATCTACTTCAGCTTTAACATAGCCATCTTCTAAGGTAATTGTGGCACCAAGCTGTTCTAAACCTGTAATGTGAAGGTCAACAGGACGAGCACCGATCGCACAACCGCCTGGTAAAGAGACTTGACCTTGACCAAACCTTGCGACGAGTGGACCTAATGCCCAAATAGAAGCACGCATGGTTTTAACTAAATCATATGGCGCACAGTATTCATTAATACGACTTGGGTCAACGAGAACTGAACAATCATTGCGGCTAACGTCAGCACCTAATCGCTTAAGCAGCTCCATCGTTGTATCGATATCACGAAGATTCGGTACGTTTGCAACTTCAACTGGCTCTTCAGCCAAAATTGACGCAAATAAAATCGGTAGTGCCGCATTTTTGGCACCAGAAATGGTCACATCACCTGAAAGTGGTTGGTCTGACCCAATAACTCGAAATTTTTCCATCAAAAAAACCTTAAAGCGGCATTAGCTTTTTGTTACGAGCCCACTCTTCAGGAGTAAAGGCTTTAATCGATAATGCGTGAATGTCATTACGCTGAATGTAATCCATCAGAGGACCATAAATTAATTGCTGCTTTTTAACGCGGCTCATTCCATCGAAACAAGCATCAACAGCAACCACTTCATAGTGGCTACCTTCACCTTTTACATGCACTTCTCCAAGGTTTAGTGCTTCTTCTAGTAACTGTTGTACTTTTGCGCTATCCACAATTTACCTCTGATAATTCTTTATATGCTTGGCCACAAGCGACTCAACATTGCTCAATTGAAATAATGTTCGCAGTTGCTCAGGCACGAAACTCAACATTATATGACAGTTTTTATTTTTTGCATGCTCTATTAGATGGATTAACATCACCATACCTGCAGAGTCGATGCGCTCTACCATTTCCAATGAACACTCAAACTCTGTTTGTACCGGCTGCCAAGCCAGGGCAGTCTTCCACAACTCTGGAACCGTTTGATGATCGAGTGCGCCTGTAAACTTAAGTATGTCTGACTGCAAATGCCACTGGGTATGAGATTGACTCATCACTATTTCGCCTCAAAACGGATTGGCTGAGCGGCCAGCTTTTCAAGGTCTTTGGCTGCAACAAGGATGCCTTTTTGGCGAATTGTTGAATTCCATTCCGCCTGCTTACTGGACAACAGGCTGATGCCTTCTGCGACCATATCAAAGGCTTGCCATTCTCCACTCTTCTTATCCTTACGAAGTTTGAACTCCAGTTTAATGTTTGGTCGTGGCGCTTCAATAATATCAACTTTAATACTGGTGATGCGTTTAGATGGATCGAGTTTTACTTCTGGGCCAAACTGGATTTTTTGGTCAGAGTATTGAGTCAGCACCTGTGCGTATGAAGTTACTAAGTAAGCACGAAAAGCAGTGATAAATTCACCCACATCTTCTCGTTTCGCCCCTTTTAAATTTGGGCCTAATAACTTTAATGCCGCATAACGATAATTGACGTAAGGCATCAACTCTTCTTCAACAATAACTTTAAGCTCATTAGGATCTTGCTTGATGGTATCTTGTTCTGCTTTGAGACGTTCGAAAGCGACCTCTGCCACCTCTTTCATCATCTGATACGGCTGAGTTTTGTCGATTTGTTTGGCTGCTAATGCACTTGTGGTTGTAAACATTGCAATAAAAGAAAGTAAGATTCTTGAAAACATGGGTTATTCCTCACTTTTCGCATCAGATTTGTCAGAGCCACCAATGCTGTATAATACTTGGCCAATAAGATCTTCTAATACTAGGGCTGACTTAGTATCTTCGATAAGGTCACCGTTAGTCAGCATCTCTTCATCATCAAAAACAAAGCCTGGCACCAAGCCAATATATTGCTCACCTATCAGTCCAGAGGTCAAGATCTGTACACTTGATGTCTCTGGAAACTGATGATAATTACCATTGATTGATAGACTCACAACAGGAAGAAGGGTTTCTGGGTTTAACGAGATATCACTGACTCGCCCAACAACCACACCACCAACTTTAACCGGTGAGCGCACTTTCAAACTACCGATGTTGTCAAATTCAGCTTTTAAAGTATAAGTATTTCCAGAACCTAGGTTCTTCACGTCAGCAACTTGAAAAATCATCACAAGAATTGCACAAATTCCTGCCAAGACAAAGCTGCCAACCCATAATTCAGTTTTACGTGTTTGTTGCATGATTAATTCCCAAACATCAATGCGGTCAGTACAAAGTCTAGCCCGAGTACCGCTAAAGAAGAATGCACTACAGTGCGTGTTGTAGCTCGACTGATTCCTTCCGAAGTAGGAATCGCGTCATAACCATTAAATAAAGCGATCCAAGTTACCGTAATCGCAAAGACAAAACATTTGATTAAGCTATTACCAATGTCTTGACCTAATTCTACCGACGATTGCATCGCCGCCCAAAAGCTGCCGTGGTCAATCCCCTTCCAATCAACACCGACGAGCTCTGCACCCCAAATGCCTATCGCCATAAAAATCATCGCCAGCAATGGCATTGAAATGGCTCCTGCCCAAAAACGAGGGGCAATCACCCGTTTTAGGGGATCAACAGCCATCATCTCTAAGCTAGACAACTGTTCCGTTGCTTTCATTAAGCCAATTTCAGCCGTCAATGCAGAACCAGCTCGGCCGGCAAACAATAATGCGGTCACAACCGGCCCAAGTTCTCGCAGTAATGACAGCGCAACCATCTGTCCAAGGCTACCTTCGGCACCGTAGTCAACCAAAACGACATAACCTTGTAGGCTCAGTACCATACCGATGAACAAACCAGAAACAACGATTATCGCTAAAGACTGTACTCCAACTGAGTACAATTGCTTAATCAGTAGTGGTAAGTTTTTCAGTGGTTGAGGTCGAGAAAGCAAGGCTCCGAGCAACATTAACGTCGCTCGCCCAAAGGCTTCACAGATGGCTAAAGTTCGTCGCCCTAATGAAGCAACAAATTGAAGGAAACTATTGACCATCAAATAAATCCTTTTCAATACTTTTTGCAGGAAAACGGAATGGAACGGGACCATCGGCGTCCCCTTGTAAAAATTGCTGTACACGAGGATCTGGGTTTTCTCGGAGTGCTTGAGGCGTACCGCTGGCGATAACTTTACCATCAGCCATTAAGTAAACCCAATCCGCAATGCTCATGACTTCAGGCACATCGTGAGAAACAACGATAGACGTCAGACCCAAAGCACGATTCAGATTACCGATCAACTCAACAAGAACTCCCATCGTAATCGGATCTTGTCCAACAAAGGGTTCATCATACATAATCAAATCAGGGTCAAGAGCTATCGCTCGAGCTAATGCAGCCCGACGAGCCATACCACCGGAAAGCTCGCTAGGCATTAATTGAGCAGCGCCACGCAACCCAACCGCTTCGAGTTTCAGCAACACCATAGTGCGGATGAACTCTTCTGATAATTCGGTATGTTCTCGTAAAGGAAAAGCAACGTTATCAAACACATTCAAATCTGTGAATAATGCTCCCGATTGGAACAGCATGCTCATTTTTTTACGCGCTTGATAGAGCTTTTTACGCGATAACTTCGGTATATTATCCCCATCAAACCAAATCTCACCTTGGTTTGGATAAAGCTGCCCACCGATCAAACGTAAGAGTGTTGTTTTTCCTATACCAGAAGGCCCCATAATCGCCGTCACTTTGCCTTTAGGGACATGGACGTCAACACCATCAAAGATCTTGCGTTCTCCGCGTGAAAAGGTCAGGTTTTTAACGGTAACTAAATCGTTGTTCGACATACTACCTCTTTTGCAGATCGTGAACCGTTTTCACCGATATTCTCTTTTGGTGAAATCATGTTTACCCTCGCGCTATTAACTCAAGAATATATCAAGTTGCAATTAGCGCACTTATTTTAATCGCCCATAATAAGCACTTCGTACCTGAATTAAAAGCACTGTTCAATTAACGCAGAGAATACAATGCTTTCAGCTTTAGCCCAAATACACCGAATAAGAGTGAAATTAATCATAGCTCTTCTTTATTGACCTCTTCTTGTAAAAGGTGCATATAATTTCAGCTTTCTCGTAGAATTTATTTACTGTATACCTTCCATTTTGGCCGACAAAAGGTCAGAATTAACGGTCATTTATACTACTTAGCTTACTGTTTAGGAATCATCATGCTCGAAGCCATTGCGTTGCTTATTGTCGGTCTTATTCTACTTGTTTGGAGTGCAGACAAATTGGTTTATGGTTCTGCTGCTCTAGCACGTAATGTTGGTATTTCACCTCTTGTGATTGGTATGACCATTCTTGCTATGGGCTCTTCCGCTCCAGAGATGATGGTTTCTGCAACGGCAGCATGGGCAGGGAAAACAGATACTGCGGTTGGTAACGTTCTTGGTTCCAACATTGCAAATATTGCTTTAATTTTAGGTATTACCGCTCTAATAAAACCGCTGTTCATTAATTCTGCTGTGATTCGCAGAGAGCTTCCACTAATGATCGCAGTTACGATACTAGCTGGAATTTTACTTTGGGATGATTATCTAGGTTTCTATGAAGGCATACTACTATTTGTATTATTTGCCGCATTTTTGTACATGATGTTAAACATAAGCCGTCAAGAAAAACAATCAGGCGATAACTTTATTGATGAGCAAGAGTCGGAAATACCGCAAGATGTAAGCAATCGCAAAGCGTTAATGTGGGTCGTCTTCGGTCTTATTCTGCTTCCTTTAGCTGCTGGTATGTTAGTCGATAACGCCGTTATTATTGCCAAATATTTTGGTATGAGTGACTTAGTAATCGGTTTAACCATTATTGCTATTGGTACCAGCCTTCCAGAGCTGGCGGCATCCTTGGCGGGCGTACTTAAAGGGGAGGATGATATGGCTGTGGGTAACATTATTGGCTCAAATGTGTTTAACATTTTGGCAGTAATGGGCCTACCAGGTATCATCAATCCATCTGCTTTGAGTGAGTACGCAATGAGCCGTGACTTTTGGATTATGCTAGGGGTTTCATTATTACTTGTCGTTATGTGCCTGGGCAAATCACGCAGTGTAAATCGCTTGGAAGGTTTTATCTTGCTAGTATGCTTCTTGTGTTATCAAACTTACTTATTGACCAATATTACCACTTAACTGATTACGCCATTGAATAGAAAAACAAAAGCACCAATATAACACAAAACCACTAATGATAGATTGGAGTACTGGTATGCCAACTCAATTTGATTTTTGCTCAGCAGCTAAGCAAGTACTTGATATTGAAATCCAAGCACTGAATCAGCTAGATCAGTATTTTGATGCTCAGTTTGAACAAGCATGTCAGCTAATTTTATCTCATCATAATAAAGTCGTTGTAATGGGCATGGGTAAATCGGGGATTATCGGTAATAAAATCGCTGCTACTTTAGCAAGTACAGGTACTCCTGCATTTTTTGTTCACCCCGGTGAAGCTGCACACGGAGATCTGGGTATGATTGGTCGTGATGATATTGTTATCGCTATTTCAAATTCTGGTGAGTCTTACGAAATTTTATCTCTTTTCCCTGTCCTAAAACGTATGAACATCAAAGTTATTAGTATTACGGGCAAACCAGAATCAAGTATGGCTAAGCTCTCAGATATACATTTGCAAATTTCAGTGCCAAAAGAAGCTTGCCCTTTAGGTTTAGCTCCTACCAGTAGTACCACCGCCACATTGGTTATGGGCGACGCACTCGCGATAGCACTTTTACAAGCAAGAGGTTTCTCTAGTGAAGATTTTGCTTTATCTCATCCAGGCGGAGCTTTAGGTAGAAAGCTATTACTTAAATTAGCTGATATTATGCACTCAGGTAAATCATTACCTAAAGTTTCACCTGACGCACTTATTCGAGACGCTTTACTGGAGATATCTGAGAAAGGCTTAGGAATGACCGCTATTGTCGATGAACACAATGCTATGCTTGGTATATTCACAGATGGCGATTTACGCCGTACTTTGGATAGACGAATTGATATCCACACTACCAAAATCTGTGAAGTGATGACTAAACATCCGACTACTGCGCACCCAGATATGCTTGCTGTAGAAGGAGTTAACCTTATGCAAGAAAAAAACATTAATGCTTTGATTCTGTGTGACCAGAACAAATTCGTTGGTGCACTGAATATGCACGATCTCCTTAATGCAGGGGTGATGTAGCTTCTTACCCTGAAAAATCTCATAATTTTAACAAATTAAGGCAATAAACGAAGAAGTACACCGCTAAGATAAAGGCATTTATTTATGAGCTTTACTCGCAGTATTTATCTGCTCTTGTTATTTATTGTTGCTTGGTGTGGTTATTACTTACTTTCCCCCAGCATAGACAATAGTATTCAAGTAGCATCAGACTCAGAACAGCCTATGTTCAGTGGGAATAAGGTAGAAAATATCACCTACGGTATCGATGGGCTTCGTAGTTACTCAATTCAAGCCACAAAGTTGGATCATTACTCAACAAGTGGTGAAACTATTTTTGCTCAACCGACACTAATGGTTTACCGTGAAGGGAGCATTCATGAATGGCAAATATCCGCAACTAAGGCCGTACTCGATAAACAGAAGATGTTAACTCTTTATGACAATGTATTGATGCAAAATCTACTACCCGATGCGAGCTTCAAAACATTATCTACAAATAAGATGGTTATTAACTTGACCAATCGTGACTTTAAAGCCGAGCAACAAGTTACGTTACTCGGGCCACAATTTGAAACTACTGGAGGCGCAATGCACGGCAATTTCAAAGCCAACACTGCAACTCTCACTGATGAAGTTCAAGGTCGATATGAAATCGTTACACCTTAGCCTGCTGGCTCTGATTTTTGTTACACCCTATTCTCTGGCTTTAAAATCAGATACTAAACAGCCTGTCTACATAAATTCAGACACTCAGCAAGTAGACATGAAAACCAATCGCGTCACCTTCAAAGGGGCGGTATCTCTCAAACAAGGCAGTATCAATATTGATGCCACTAAAATTGTCGTTACACGAGATCCTAAAAACGAATCTATCCAAAAGATTCAAGCATTTGGTGCACCAGCAACATTCTCGCAACTGATGGATGATGGTAAGACTCTGAGTGGTCAAGCAAACCAAATTGATTATCGTATCTCAACCGATGAATTGACCATGAAAGGACAAGCTCAGTTGAAGCAAGATAACAACACCATCAAAGGTTCTTCTATTCGTTATCAAATTGGACAACAAAAACTGGTTGCTGACAGCTCTAAAAATGAGCGGGTGACGACTGTGTTACAACCAAATCAAATAGAGAATTAATATGGCCATACTGAGTGCAAAAAACCTTGCAAAGAGTTATAAAAAGCGCAAAGTGGTTTCAGATGTAAGCCTTGAAGTTGGTTCTGGGCAAATTGTCGGTTTATTAGGCCCTAATGGTGCTGGAAAAACGACTTCTTTTTATATGATTGTTGGCTTGGTCCCGCGCGATGAAGGTAAAATCTGCATTGATGATCAAGATATCAGTATTCTACCAATGCACAGCCGCTCACGATTAGGAATTGGCTATTTACCACAGGAAGCATCCATTTTCCGCAAATTATCAGTGGAAGACAATATCATGGCCGTTTTACAAACTCGCCAAGAACTGACTCGCGAAGAACGCCAAGATAAACTCGAAGATTTACTAGAAGAGTTTCATATTCAGCATATTCGTAGTAGTGCAGGTATGGCTCTCTCTGGTGGTGAGCGACGTCGTGTGGAAATAGCTCGAGCACTTGCCGCCAACCCAAAATTCATCTTGCTCGATGAACCATTTGCTGGGGTTGACCCTATTTCCGTTAATGATATCAAGAAAATAATTGAGCATTTGCGTGACCGTGGCTTGGGCGTATTAATTACCGACCATAATGTTCGCGAAACGCTGGATGTCTGTGAAAAAGCCTATATTGTTAGCCAAGGTCACCTGATTGCATCAGGAACTCCGGACGAAGTTCTCAATAACGAGCAAGTGAAACAAGTTTATCTCGGAGAACAATTCCGTCTATGATTACATAAGGAACGATAAGATTCTGAGCATTAAAGGCACCGTATACTGAATGAAACCTTCATTACAACTCAAGCTAGGTCAACAATTAGCAATGACGCCACAGTTGCAGCAAGCCATTCGTTTGCTGCAACTATCAACACTTGACCTTCAGCAGGAAATTCAGGAAGCATTAGACTCCAATCCATTGCTGGAGATAGAAGAGAGCCATGAAGAGCCTCAAACAAATAATGAACATAAGCTGGCTCAAGAAAATACAGAAACTGCTGCAGAAGGCCAGTCAGAACCTGAAACGCAAGATAGCTCAGATGTAATAGAAAAGTCTGAAATCAGCGCAGAACTTGAGATTGATACTACTTGGGATGATGTTTACAGCGCCAATACAGGAAGTACAGGCCTTGCCTTGGATGACGATATCCCACTTTATCAGGGAGAAACCACCCAATCATTATACGATTACTTACTCTGGCAGTTGGATCTCACCCCTTTCTCAGAAACAGATCGTACTATAGCTTTGACCATCATCGATGCTATCGATGATTACGGATACCTCACGCTATCTCCGGAAGAAATACACCAAAGTTTCGACCAAGAAGAGATTGAGTTAGATGAAATTGAAGCTGTGCGCAAACGTATTCAACAATTTGACCCGCTCGGTGTCGCCTCTCATAACCTTCAAGAGTGTTTATTACTTCAACTGGTGGTTTTTCCTGAAGAGACACCATGGCTTAGCGAAGCAAGAATGGTATTAAGCGACCATATCGATAACCTAGGCAATCGTGACTATAAATTGATCATAAAGGAAACCAAGCTCAAAGAAGACGAGCTTCGTGAAGTATTAAAGCTTATTCAACAGCTTGATCCTCGTCCAGGTAGCAGCATAACGCCTCATGATCCAGAGTATGTCATACCTGATGTCTCCGTATTTAAAGAGCATGGTAAATGGAATGTTTCTATCAACACAGACAGCGTACCAAGGTTGAAAGTAAATCAGCAATATGCACAGCTTGGCAAAGGTAATAGCGCAGACAGTCAATACATCCGCACTAATCTACAGGATGCAAAATGGTTAATAAAAAGTTTAGAGAGCAGAAATGAGACTCTTCTCAAAGTAGCCAAATGTATTGTTGAACATCAGTACGATTTCTTCGAGTATGGCGAAGAAGCAATGAAACCGATGGTACTTAATGATGTTGCCTTAGATGTAGATATGCATGAGTCGACTATATCACGTGTTACCACGCAAAAGTTTATGCATACTCCACGTGGCATTTTTGAGTTGAAATATTTCTTCTCTAGCCATGTCAGCACTGACAATGGTGGGGAATGTTCATCGACAGCAATTCGAGCACTGATCAAAAAGTTGGTTGCCGCAGAAAATACAGCAAAGCCACTCAGTGACAGTAAAATTGCTACCCTTTTAGCTGATCAAGGGATTCAGGTCGCAAGGCGCACTATTGCGAAATATCGGGAATCTTTGGGCATTGCCCCTTCGAGTCAGCGCAAACGCTTACTTTAGTCACTAACTTAAAAGGAAAGTCTATGCAAATCAATATCCAAGGCCACCACGTTGATCTGACCGATTCAATGCAAGACTACGTACAATCTAAGTTTAATAAGCTTGAAAGATTCTTTGACCATATTAATCAAGTCCAAGTCGTACTAAAAGTTGAAAAACTCAACCAAATAGCGGAAGCTACGCTCCACGTAAATCAAGGCGAAATACATGCCTCCTCTCACGATGAAAGTATGTATGCCGCAATTGATTCGTTGGTGGATAAATTAGTTCGTCAACTCAATAAACATAAAGAAAAATTGAACAATCATTAATTATGCAACTGAGCGAAATACTTTCACTGGACTGCACCAAAAGTGCAGTCCACTGTACAAGTAAAAAACGAGCATTGGAAATCATCAGTAACATTGCTGCTGAAAACACTGGTCAGGATTCCACAGAACTTTTTGAGTGCATACTCAATAGAGAAAAAATGGGGAGTACTGGTATTGGTAATGGTGTAGCTATCCCGCATGCCAGAATGTCATCAAGTGATAAAGCCATCGCCATTTTATTACAATGTGATGAGCCTATTGAATTCGATTCTATTGATAACCGACCTGTTGATTTACTTTTCGCGCTTCTTGTTCCAGAAGCGCAATGTAAAGAGCACCTTAAAACACTTTCTTCGATGGCAGAACGCCTAAGTGATAAGCAAGTGCTTAAAAGTTTGCGTAATGCTCAGAGCGATGAAGAGCTCTACGACATAATGATTCATAAATAGCCAGGACAATCACCATGCGATTAATCGTTGTTAGTGGGTATTCTGGTGCAGGTAAGAGCGTTGCACTTCGAGTACTGGAAGACTTAAGTTATTACTGCGTCGATAACCTACCGGTGAGCTTACTGGAAAACTTTGTTTATTCAGTCTCTGACAGCCAACAAAATGTTGCTGTCAGCATCGACATCCGCAATATGCCCAAAAAACTTAATGAGCTCAGTGCTACCTTAAATAAACTAAAGTCTAAATTTGACGTAACTATACTTTTCTTAAATGCCAACAAAGATACCCTGTTAAAACGTTATAGTGAAACACGTCGTATCCATCCATTATCACTAGGTGTTAAATCTCTCTCACTTGATCAAGCTATTAACCTAGAGCAACAAATATTGACTCCCTTAAAAGCTCAAGCAGATCTCATTTTAAACAGCAGTGGCCAGTCCCTTCATGATTTAAGTGAGACAATTAGGGTACGTATTGAAGGGCGAGAACGTAAAAATCTCGTCATGGTATTTGAATCCTTTGGTTTTAAATATGGTTTACCTTCTGATGCAGACTATGTCTTTGATGTTCGCTTTCTTCCTAATCCACATTGGGAACCCGCACTCCGCCCTTTAACAGGTTTAGATGCGCCAATCGGAGCTTTTCTAGAACAGCACTCATCCGTACTTGAATTAAAAAATCAAATAAGAAATTTCATCGAAACATGGTTACCAATGCTAGAAAAAAACAATCGCAGCTACCTTACTATTGCCATAGGTTGTACTGGAGGAAAGCACCGCTCTGTATATTTAACGCAAAAGATCGCCGAATATTTTAATAATAAAGGGCATCAAGTGCAAATACGCCATACTTCGTTAGAAAACGGTATTAAGGAATAATACGTGAAATTGAGTCGAAAAGTGCTCATCCAAAATCGTCTCGGGTTGCATGCCCGCGCAGCGGTAAAATTAGTTGAATTAGCACAGAGCTTTGATGTCATTATCACCATTGATAATGAAGAAGACAAAACTGCGACAGCAGATAGTGTCATGGGCTTGCTGATGCTCGAGTCGGCTCAAGGGCAATACATCACCATTCATGCTCAAGGCTCAGAATCATTACAAGCCCTTGATGCCGTTTGTCATTTAATCGAAGCAAAATTTGACGAAAATGATTAAGTAACACCCTACTCACATACCTAAAAGCACCTTGACGAAAACATGCTGATTAATTATGCACTTTTCCTTGCCATGATAGAGAACACACTAATCTCTACCTAAAAAATAATTTGCATAACTTTCATAAGTTGTTGTTAAAAGCCGCTTAGAATTAAGTTATTATTCAAAACATTGTGAATATCAGGAATTAGGAGGTAAAAATGGCAGAGCAAACCGAATTTGATCAAGCTCACCAAACCCTCCAAGAAGTGACTGAGGCCCTTGATAATGGCCGCTTCGTCCATGTCCGTCGTCAACTGCAAGACATGGAGCCCGAAGATATTGCCCACCTTTTGGAGTCCTCACCTCGCAAGAGCCGTGAAGTACTCTGGCAACTAACCGACCCTGAAGACTACGGAGAAATCCTTGACGAACTCAACGAGGATGTAAAAGATAGCCTTGTGTCTAAAATGGCTCCAGAAGCACTCGCTGAAGCCACAGAAGGCATGGACATTGATGATGTCGCGTACGTCCTCCGCAGCCTACCTAATGACATCTCACGCGAAGTACTCGCTCAAATGGACTCAGCTGAGCGCCTTCGAGTAGAAACAGCACTATCCTATCCTGAGGATACTGCCGGTGGGTTGATGAATACCGATGTTATTACAATACGTAGTGATGTTGATGTTGATGTTGTATTGCGTTATCTCCGCATGAAAGGCGAACTACCAGAAGCCACGGATGCACTTTATGTTATCGATGAAAACAACAAACTGATTGGTGAATTGCCCATCACAATACTCATCACCACACAACCTGATATCAAAATCAGTCAAGTAATGGAAAATGTTGGTGATGCCATCACCGTCGACACCAGTGATACTGATGTTGCCAGTTTGTTTGAACGTCGTAATTGGATATCAGCCCCGGTTGTTGATGACAATCACCACCTTGTAGGTCGTATTACTATAGATGACGTAGTTGACGTTATCCGTGAAGATGCTGAACACTCAATGATGAGCATGGCTGGTATGGATGATGATGAAGATACCTTTGCTCCCGTCGTGAAATCTGCTCGTAAGCGCAGTGTGTGGCTCGGCGCTAATGTTCTTGCTGCACTTGCGGCCGCTTCCGTCTCCAATATGTTTGAAGCAACCCTTGATCAAATGGCTGCCATTGCTGTATTAATGACCATTGTACCTTCCATGGGAGGCGTTGCGGGAAATCAAACCGTTGCACTCGTTATCCGCGGACTCGCTTTAGGTCATATTGGTGATTCAAACAAACGTGAATTGCTTCTAAAAGAAGCAGCTATTGGCCTGTTGAATGGCATCATGTGGGCGCTCATCATTGGTGGTATTGTTGTCGCCTGGAAAGGGAACTGGATGCTTGGTGGCATTATTTCTGCGGCCATGTTAACGAATCTTTTTGTCGCAGGCGTTGCAGGTGTCACTATACCTATCCTACTCAAAAAGATGAATATCGACCCGGCACTGGCTGGTGGAATGGCCCTCACAACCGTCACTGACGTAATTGGTCTTTCGGTCTTCCTTGGTCTAGCCACACTGATGATTTAAGCCCCTCCTGTCATGCTCAACCGACAGCAATAAAAAAGCCTGATGAGTGAAACTCTCCATCAGGCTTTTTTTCCTCTATGAATAGGTGGCTCTACTCACCCGCAATCTTCATAGTATCTAATAGAATAGAGCCCGTTTGGATTTGCGATCGTGCCTCCACGTCACTCCCCACAGCAACAATTTGCTTAAACATGTCTTTTAAGTTGCCTGCAATCGTAATTTCAGACACAGGATACTGGATTTGACCATTTTCCACCCAAAAACCAGCGGCACCACGAGAGTAATCACCAGTGACAATATTCACACCTTGCCCCATGGTTTCTGTCACAAGTAGACCCGTACCGAGCTCTTTCAGCATACCTTCGAAGCTTTGACCTGTCGATTTAACGTACCAGTTATGGATACCACCAGCGTGTCCCGTAGGGTCCATCTTCATCTTACGAGCGGCATAACTGGTTAATAAGTAAGTGGCGAGCACACCATCGGTGATAATTTCGCGATCTTGTGTATAAACGCCTTCACTATCAAAAGGGCTGGATGCAAGGCCACGCAATACATGTGGACGTTCTGAAATATTAAACCACTCAGGCAAGACGTGTTGACCAAGGTGATCCAATAAGAAAGAAGATTTGCGGTACAAGTTACCACCGCTAATGGCCATCACTAAATGACCAATCAAACCTGTGGCGACATCAGCTGCAAACATAACTGGGTATCGGCCCGTTTTCAACTTCTGAGCATCTAGGCGGCTGATGGTTTTCTCGGCTGCTTTACGACCCACCGTTTGTGGCGTCCAAAGATCATCACGATGACGCGCAACGGTATAGCTGTAATCACGCTCCATTTCGCCATTTTGACCCACACCAATCACACAACAGCTGGTGCTATGACGACTGGATGCATAGCTTGCAAGCAGGCCGTGGCTGTTACCATACACTTTCACGCCGTAGTGGCTGTCGTAGCTGGCACCGTCACTTTGTTTAATCGTATCACTGTAATTGAGTGCTTCTTTTTCTGCAGCGATAGCAACTTGTGCTGCATAGTCTGGATCGGGTGCATCAGGGTGGAAAAGATCTAGGTCTGGTACCTCTTTTACCATATATTCTTTCGGTGCTGGACCTGCGAATGGGTCTTCTGATGTATATTGAGCGATATCAAGTGCCGCCATAACCGCCTGTTCGATGGCCTCTTCGCTTAAATCAGATGTTGAAGCACTGCCTTTACGTTGACCTCGATAGACCGTAATGCCTAGTGCACCATCGCTGTTGAATTCAACGTTTTCCACATCACCCATACGAGTGGAAACACTCAACCCTGTGCTCTTGGTTATTGCGACTTCAGCGGCATCAGACTTCGCCGCAGCGATTTCTAATGCACGTGAAACGGCTTGTTGTAACTCGATACGCTGCTCAGTAACCTGCTGTTTAATATCCATTGTCTTTCACATCATGTCTTCGATATAGAATAGAATAACAAGAATTTCGCTTTCTCCCCACGATTCTTGTTAAAATAGTCATATTATTCATCAAAAAACAGGCAATAGAGATGGCACGTAAGAATCAAAAAGCGCCATGGGAACCAGAAGAAGAGATCATCTGGGTAAGTAAATCTGAGATGAAACGCGACATGGAAGAGCTACAAAAGCTAGGTGAAGAGCTTGTTGGCCTCAAACCAGCTGCTCTCGATAAGTTCCCATTAAGCGAAGACCTGCGAGAAGCGATTGCAGATGCGCAACGTTTTAAAAACGAAGCACGTCGTCGTCAGCTACAACGTATTGGTAAATTAATGCGTTATGAAGACCCAGAGCCAATCCAAGCAGCTCTCGACAAAGTACGTAACAAACACTCACAAGCAACCGCAGCGCTGCACAAACTTGAAGCACTGCGTGATCGTGTTGTCGAAGAAGGCGATAAAGCGATTGATGTCGTAATGGAACTTTACCCGGAGGCGGACCGTCAACGTCTACGTCAACTTGCTCGCCAAGCTGCAAAAGAGAAGAAAGCCGGTAAACCAGCAAAATCTTACCGTGAAATCTTCCAAATCCTGAAAGCACTCGAAGAAGAAGACATTTAATTCGACGTCGAGTACGCCGAAAGCAGACCGATGTGTCTGCTTTTGATCCTTCTTGATCTGCGTTATACCAAACGATTCAGCCTTTCACCGCGTTCAAATGCGTTAATATTGTCAATCAAAATATTAACCAAACGTTGAATTGATGAATCACTCCCCCAAGCAACATGCGGAGTCAATAACAAGTTAGGCAAGTGCATATTGGCAATCAGAGGGGTCGTCTTATCGGCAGGCTCTTGGTTAAACACATCAAATCCAGCAGCAGCAATTTCACCTTGTATCAATCCATCGACTAAAGCTTGCTCATCCACTAAGCCACCACGGCCCGTATTAATCAGAATTGACGTTGGCTTCATCTGCTTAAGCTCCACTTCGCCAATCAAGTTTTGCGTCTCATCATTCAACGGACAATGCAATGTGATAGCGTCTGCTTGCTCAAGCACTTCAGCAAAAGAAACGTAACCTTCTCGGCACTCCGTGACACCTTTGCGCTCCGCGAACACCACGTTCATTCCTAACGCTCGTGCCAGTTGCGCCGTTGCCTGACCCAATCCACCACTGCCAACCACACCCAAAGTACTACCCGCGACGTCTCCAATTGGATGCGTAAAGAAACAGAACTGTTTATTGCGTTGCCACTCGCCCGCTGCGATATCTTGGTGATAACCAAACAAGTTACGACGCAAAGCAAACAGCATCGCGATAACGTGTTCTGGCACAGAACGAGTCGCATAACCACGTACGTTGGCGACCGCTACGTTGTGCTCAGCGCAATAATTAATATCGACGTTATTGAAGCCCGTGGCCGCCACAGCGATCATCTTGAGATTAGGGAGTTGAGAGAGAACAGCTTGATCGAGCACCACTTTGTTACTGATAACGATATCCGCATCAGTGAGACGCTTAATCACTTGTTTTGGAGCAGTCAGATCGTATTCCACCCAATCATGGGCAAAGCTTGGGCACGGTATCTGAATCTGATCAGGGATGGTTGCGCGGTCGAGAAAGACAATTTTAGGCAATGACATAAATAAACCCTCATTCACTGCCTAAAAATAAGTTTATGGCCGTGGCAGTGTTTTGTAATCGGGTAATTTACGCTCTGGTTCAAAATAGTCAAAGATCATCTCTTTGGCTTGCGGATAAAAATCACAAGCAACAAAAATACTGCGCAATGAATCGTCAGTCGGATCATAAAAACTGAGCTCAGAAGCATGCAATTCAAGTCGTTCAGAGAAGGATCTTGCCTCTTCAGTGGCATAAAATTCATCACCAACAATTGGGTAACCTAATGCCTGCATATGTACACGTAATTGATGCGAACGCCCTGTGATAGGCAGCAAACGCACCACCGTGGTCTTCGAACCATCAGAATGTTGCTCATGATTGACCACTTGGAATAAAGTCTTAGAAGGCTTTCCATCTTCAAAACACACTTTCTGTCTAGGACGGTTAGGCCAATCGCAAATCAATGGCAGGTCAATTTCACCTTCTTCCTGATCTACATGTCCCCAAACACGGGCATAATAGATCTTATGCGTTAAACGAAACTGAAACTGTTTCTTTAATGCACTCTCAGCCTGCTTATTTTTGGCTAAAATCATTAAGCCAGAAGTCGACATATCTAGACGATGCACCACTTGAATATCTGGGTACCTTTCCTGTAGGCGACTCCACATGCTGTCATAGTGCTCAGCAAGTCTTCCCGGAACAGACAGCAGACCGGAGGGTTTATTGACCGCCAGCAGTTGATCATCTTCAAAAACAATATCGATCCAAGGTTCTGTCGGTGGATTATATTCAAGCATCGCCATGGTGGTTATCTTCACAAATTAAAAACGCGCTGATTATACCCAAGCTCACATAAGATGCATGTATAAACCCATTTAATTTACCACTTCGATACTCTTCAAATGTATTTTACTCCATTGTATCTCTGAATGAGTTCAAGGTGTTTGGATCCAACATCTCGAGCTCATTTGAAGACGGTGAATAAAAAATGAAGAACTGACCTCAAGGCTAATAAAATCAAATTGACATGCTCGACCAGACTGATAGTTATCATTTTATATTGATAAAAAAGGAAAAAAAGAATATGGAAGTAACCGCACCTCATCCAACACACCCAAAAAAACTCCAACTTATTCGCTCACTTGGCCCTGGAATTTTAATGGCTTCTGCGGCAGTTGGAGGATCGCATCTTGTGGCATCAACTAAAGCGGGGGCAATCTACGGCTGGCAACTCGCAATGCTTATCCTGCTCGTTAACGTTTTTAAATATCCATTTTTTCGGGCGGCAATTCAGTACACAATGGGAACAGGTAAAACATTAGTTGAGGGTTACGCTAATCTTGGTCGTCCATATCTGTGGTTGTTCTTACTTCTCAGTTCTATTTCAGGCGTCATCAACACCGCAGCCCTTTTGATGTTTAGTGCAAGTTTGTTGGGCTACTTCATGCCTTTTTCCCTATCGATGGTCTCTCTGAGCACTATTGTTGTCGTGACCTGTTTAGTGATTTTATTTGCTGGCCATTACAAAGCCCTAGATGCACTATCCAAAATCATTATGGCGGTTCTTACCATTGCGACTCTCATTGCTGTGACGATTGCATTCGGCAGCCCTGTAGAACCGGTCGCAAACTTTGAATCACCTTCCCCTTGGTCCCTAGCCGCAATCGGTTTTATTGTAGTAACTATGGGCTGGATGCCAGCACCGATCGAAATATCTTGTTTAACGTCCGCTTGGCTAAAGCGCCAAACAAACCAACAAAAGGTCACGCTACGTTCCGCATTGTTTGATTTCAACGTCGGCTACATTGGTACGGCAATACTCGCGTTAATATTTTTATCTTTGGGAGCCTTGACGCTGCATGGCTCCGGCATTGAGCTCAAAAGTTCTGGGATAGGGTTTTCTCACCAACTTGTCGGCTTATATGCATCGACCATCGGTGAATGGTCACGCTACCTTATTGCTATCATTGCTTTCTTTTGTATTTTCGGTAGTACGATTACCGTCATTGATGGTTACTCTCGAGTCATTTCAGATTCACAACGTCTGCTGCGTTTACAGACAAAAACAAACCCAAAAACCACTTCCGCCATCATGCTGACAGTATCAATATTGGCATTAAGCATTGTGATATTTTGGGCATCAGCCCTCCTACCAATGCTGAACTTTGCCATGGTACTCGCGTTTATCACGACACCATTCTTTGCTTTGCTCAACTATATTTTGGTGAGTAAAACAAAATTACCTAAATCACTGAGATTAAGTCGCAAATTGAAGTGGCTCTCGTTCGCAGGGTTAGTTTACCTGTTCGGCTTTTTAGCGGTGTTTATTTGGTGGAAATGGATCATGTAATTCACGCTTTAGCCTACCCAAATGACCTCAGAGATTTGATGCAGAGCGACATCTATTCAGAGCTATTTCACTGAGTCAAATTTAAGCAAGTCAATCAAGCGGAATAGCAAGCAAAGAAAAAGGCCTTCAACTGAAGGCCTTTAGTTATTTTATTCAAAGGTACGTGATTAACTGCAATCTATTTAGACTGACAATAATCAGTTATGACTCACAACAATCAGACGGAGTGAATCCAGTTGAACCTGAGCTTGATTAATATAGCCACTTAGCTCTTTGATCTGCGCTTCTATAGCTTCAAGTTCTTCATCTCGAATATTTGGGTTTACGGCTTTCAAAGCTTGTAAGCGCTCCAGCTCTGAGTTCAAGCTATGGTGCATATCCTGATGTGCTTGCTGTCGAACTTGCTCAACTTTCTGCTCAATTAAACCATCGCCTGCTTCAATCAAGTTGTGCACGTCTTTCTGAACAGAAGTCACCAGTTTGCTGCCCAAATGGCGGTTTACTGGGCTAAGCTGACGGTTAAACCCTTCAAACTCCACTTGTTCAGAAAGGTCATTACCACGCGCATCCATCATTAAACGAATCGGTGTTTTGGGTAAGAAACGGGAAATTCCACTGCTTTTTGGCGCCTGAGCATCCACAATATACACCAATTCCAATAAAATCGTACCAACGGGTAAGGCTTTATTTTTGAGTAATGATACTGCCGTCATACCGACCCCTTCACTCATAAGAAGATCAATACCACCTTGGATCATTGGGTGCTCCCAACTAATAAAGTTCATATCTTCTCGAGAAAGAGCCGTATTTCGGTCAAAAGTAATCGTCGCTCCCTCGTACGGCAGTCCCGGATAGCTTGGCACCATCATGTGCTCAGATGGCGTGACCACTAGCGCGTTTTCGCCTTTATCATCTTGATTTAGGCCAATGGTATCAAACAAAGATAAAGCGAACGTGACAAGGTTAGTATCCCCATCCGTTGAAGAGATTTTTTCAACAATTTGCTGCGCTTTCTCACCACCATTTGAGTGCATCTCTAGTAGGCGATCACGACCTTGTTCTAACTTTGATTTCAGCTCTTTATTCATCTTAGCAGATTCTTCAATCACTTCATCAAGATTTGAAATATCACCCGATGCCAACATTTCAATCAGTAAATCAGAGTATTTGTCGTACACCGCTCGCCCAGTCGGACAGGTTTCTACAAACGCATTTAAACCTTCATCGAACCAACGTGCTAGGATTGCCTGTGAAGTACCTTTTAAGTACGGAACATGAATATCAATATCACGCTCTTGACCAATTCGATCGAGACGCCCAATACGCTGTTCTAACAAGTCTGGGTTGAAAGGTAAATCAAACATCACAAGTTGGTTTGCAAACTGGAAATTACGACCTTCAGAGCCAATTTCACTACAAATCAGAACTTGCGCGCCACCTTCTTCTTGAGCAAAGTAAGCAGCCGCTTTATCACGTTCAAGTATGCTCATGCCCTCATGAAAAACCGTAGCCCGGATGCCTTCCCGTTCACGTAATGCTTGCTCTAGTTGCAATGCTGTACTGGCACGAGAAGCAATAACCAGCACCTTTTCACTGCGCTTTTCTTTGATTTTCTCAAGTAACCAATTAACCCGAGAATCAAATTGCCACCAGCTCGATTCATCACCTTCAAACTCTTGGAAGATTTCTTCAGGGTAAAGGTTCTTAACAGCGCGTGCTTCTGGGGTCATTTTCCCACCGATCAGGCCAGAGACTCGCATCGAGGTTGTATATTGCTCAGGAATATCCATTGGTAATAGATGTACATTGCGCGATGGAAAGCCTTTAATCGCGGCACGAGTATTACGGAATAAAACTCGTCCTGTACCGTGGCGGTCCATGAGGTTATCAATTAATTCTTGGCGAGCGGATGCTTTTGCTACCTCATCGCTATCACTTTCAATAACACGGAACAGCGGCTCAACATCTTGCTCAGATAAAAGCTCAGCAATTTGATTTTTTGCTACATGCCCAAGGAGCTCACCAGAAAAAAGTGCAGTAATAGCATCCGCTACAGGTGCGTATTGTGCTTCTTCTTCGATAAATGCATCGTAGTCGTAAAAACGATCTGGATCCAAAAGGCGCAAACGAGCAAAGTGACTCTCACGTCCAAGCTGCTCTGGTGTTGCAGTTAACAATAGAACGCCATCGGTACGTTCGGCTAAGCTTTCAACAACTTGATATTCACGGCTAACTTTATCTTGGCTCCATTCAAGATGGTGCGCTTCATCAACGACTAAAAGATCCCAATCACCTTCCAGTGCTTGTTCAAAACGTTTACGACTCTTACGAAGAAAATCTAGCGAACACAACACGTATTGCTGAGTATCAAATGGATTTTCAGCTTCGGCAAATGCTTCAATACAACGTTCTTCATCAAAGATAGAAAAATGTAAATTGAAACGACGCATCATTTCAACAAGCCACTGATGCTGAAGTGTTTCTGGTACAACGATAAGAATACGCTCTGCTCGTCCAGATAGCACCTGCTGGTGGATAATCATCCCAGCTTCAATGGTTTTACCCAATCCAACCTCATCTGCTAATAATACTCTGGGTGCATGACGGTGCCCAACTTCATGAGCAATATAAAGTTGATGTGGGATTAAGCCGGCACGCATGCCACAAAGGCCGCGCATTGGACTTTTATGCTGTTCAAATTGGTTTTTCAACGCACGGTAACGCAATACAAAATTGTCCATGCGATCAATTTGTCCTGCGTATAGCTTATCTTGTGGTTTATTGAATCGAATTTGGTGACTTAGAAAAATTTCACGTAAGACGATTGCCGTCTCTTGAGTATCTTCACGTGTACCAAAATAGGTATATAAGCCTTCATCCTCAAGTACTTCTTCCACCTTTAATGACCAACCTTCTTGGCAATCGATGACGTCACCAACATTAAACGTTACTCGGGTGACTGGCGCATCGTTACGTGCGTAAACTCGGTTTTCCTCAGATGCAGCAAACATCACCGTAACAGTGCGCGCATCCATGGCTACGACGGTACCTAAACCTAAATCACTTTCCGTATCGCTGATCCAGCGTTGCCCCAAAGCAAATGTCATGTATTGACTACCTCGTTCTTCTATTCTGCTAAGTGTGTCTCGTAACTCTTTTTTCGGCCGTTCTTAGCCAATAAGAGTTAAGTTCTAATTCTGCTTCCTGCGACATTACTGGATATTATTATTACCAGTCTCATTATGTGCAAAGGCCATAAGTAGACATGATAAATCGCCTCAGACTCAGTCGCAGAAAAAGGTCGCTAATCTTACTTGAAGCTGTGATTTAGGTCACGATGAAACCGTAAAAGTGAGCGATTTTTTTTTCAAAATCAGATATGTAATCAAACGGTAAAAAATCATAGTAATTATCGAGCGTAAAAATAGCATTATTCAGTATACTTATTAATAAGGAATATAAATCATGCTCAATTTATTAACTTGCTTAAAGCAAAGTTAATTCACACGATTAGGATCAACACGGGTTTGCAGTAAGTTGTCTTGCTACTCGATTGCACACTAACCGATCAAGTCTGGCAACCTCTAATGCAAGCAATCAGAGTTAGGTTAATGTTAGTTAATATATTCTTAACTCTTTCAAGCAAGCCGCTTTGCGGCAAGGAGACGCTATGGGCGATACCGAACGGAAATTGTTTGTACTTGATACCAACATTCTTCTTCACGAACCCTTCGCAATTTTCTCTTTCCAAGAACACGATGTAGTAATTCCAATGACCGTTTTAGAAGAACTTGACCGCATTAAAGATAGTAAACGCGACGTCGCAAGAGATGCTCGTGTGGCGATTAGAGCTTTAGAAGATTTATTTAGAGAAGCGACCCCTGAAGAGATCTCAGAGGGGATTCCTGTAGCCAAAGATAGCCCTGAGCAAGGTACCATCTCTATTTTAGCGGATTTTGAATTACAAGAAACCGTTAAAGCATTCGCCGATAAAGCTGGCGATAATCGCATTCTTAATGCCGTCCTTTATTTACAAAAAATACGAGCACCCCGAGAGGTTGTATTAGTCACTAAAGATATTAACATGCGCTTACGAGCAAAAGGGGCTGGCGTATGCTATGTAGAAGACTATCGAACCGACCAACTTATTGACGATGTTCAATACCTTACTAAAGGCTTTCAAAAACGTAGTGGTGACTTCTGGTCTGATATTGAGCAAGTAGAAAGTTATACATTGGAGGGAAAAACCTTTCATAAATTAGATAGAGCTCCCCTTGAGCCAACGTTCATTAATCAGTATGTGATTGATGAAGACAGTGACTTTGCTGGGCGAGTTGAAACAATGGATAATGAAAAAGTAACCCTACTCGATCTCAGCCGAGAGCGCTTGATGAATCGTCAAGTGTGGGATATTACCCCTAAAAATATTTATCAGGGTATGGCATTAGATGCTTTACTTGATCCTGAAATTGACTTGGTCATTTTAACAGGCGCGGCAGGTAGCGGTAAGACGCTTCTTACTATGGCTGCTGCTCTTGAACAAACGATTGAACAAAAGATGTTCGATAAAATTATTGTCACTCGTAACACTCCTGATATTGGTGAATCCATTGGCTTTTTACCCGGCTCTGAGGAAGAAAAAATGATGCCTTGGCTCGCTGCGGTCACCGATACTTTAGAAGCCCTACACAAAAATGATCACTGCACTGAAGGGTCTATGAGGTATATTTGCGACAAAGCGAATATTCAGTTTAAGTCAATTAACTTCATGCGTGGCCGCTCGATTCAAAATGCGTTTGTCCTCCTCGATGAATGCCAAAACCTCACAGCATCGCAAATAAAAACCATTATTACTCGATGTGGTGAAGGAACAAAGATAGTCTGTTCGGGAAATTTAGCTCAAATAGATTCCCATTATTTAACACCTGTTACTTCTGGCTTAACTTATATGGTTGAGCGATTTAAAAACTTTGAAAGTAGCGCGAATATCCACCTTAACGGCGTGGTTCGTAGCAGGTTAGCTGAATTTGCTGAGGAAAACCTTTAGATACTTAATGGTAAAAAAAAGCACTTAGGCATAAGAACGGAGCCTAAAGCTGTAGGCTCCCTCTATTAATTAAGGTCTTTATACTTGTATTTATTCTGTCCCGCCGACAGTAAGTGAGTCCAACTTCAGAGTCGGTTGCCCAACACCAACAGGCACGCTTTGTCCTGCTTTACCACATACTCCGACACCTTTATCAATACTAAGGTCATTACCAACCATAGAGACTTGCTGCATAGCTTCAATGCCAGAACCAATAAGTGTCGCACCTTTCACTGGGCGCGTAATTTTACCATCTTCAATAAGATAAGCTTCTGACGCAGAGAACACGAACTTACCTGAAGTAATGTCCACCTGACCACCACCAAAGTTTGGCGCATACAAACCTTTTTTGACCGTTGAAATAATCTCTTCTGGAGAATGTTGTCCTGGTAACATATAAGTATTGGTCATTCGCGGCATAGGTAAATGAGCATAGGATTCACGGCGGCCATTACCGGTTGGGTTAACGCCCATCAACCGTGCATTATGCTTATCTTGCATATAACCTTTTAATACTCCGTTCTCAATCAAAGTATTGTATTGGCCCTTCACTCCTTCATCATCCATATTCAAAGAGCCACGAAGATCTTTCAACGTACCATCATCAACAATAGTACATAGCGAAGAAGTGACTTTTTCACCCACCTTACCAGAGAATACCGAGGATTCTTTACGGTTGAAATCTCCCTCTAAGCCATGTCCAACAGCTTCGTGTAATAAGACACCTGGCCAACCAGAACCTAACACAACAGGCATTGCTCCTGCTGGAGCTGCTTCTGCTTCTAAATTGACTAACGCCATACGAATCGCTTCATCAGCAAAATAAAACGCTTGCTTTACACCGTCCTGCTCAGATAAAAAGAACTCATAGCCAAAACGGCCTCCCCCTCCAGCACTGCCCCGCTCTCGGCGCTCGCCTTTTTGTGCTAACACACTGATTGAAAGACGAACTAAAGGACGAATGTCGCCTGCAAAAGTACCATCCGTTGCTGCCACAAGCATTTGTTCATGAACACCACTTAAGCTGATGGACACTTCTTTTATTAATGGTTCTTTGGTTCGAATATACGCATCCAATGACATCAACAGTTCTGTTTTTTGATGCTTTTCCCAACCCGCCAGAGGATTGGTTGCTTGATAATAAGATTGATTATCTGTGCGTTTAAAGGCTTGTACCGATGCGCTTTGCCCTTGCTGTGCAATCCCTCTAGCGGCAATTGCACTCTGCTTCAAGCCTTCAAGTTGAATTTGGTCAGAATAAGCAAAGCCTGTTTTCTCACCGGTTATCGCTCGAACACCAACGCCACAATCAATGTTAAATGAACCATCTTTAATGATGCTGTCTTCTAGTACCAGAGATTCATGCCAACTGGACTGAAAATAGATGTCCGCATAATCAATCTGACGAGTGCTAATACTCGCGAGTGTCTCTGCAATGTCTTGCTCTGTCAGACCATTTGGGGCAAGCAGTGCCTGTTCGATTTGGTTTATGCTCATAGTTAGCTCTTTGGTTTACGTTTCAATTCGATTTGAAAGCGATTATGTTGAGTCAGTGGCATATTTTGCCTTACTTGCTGGTTGTGTGACAAATCAATATCACTCACAAGTAACCCTACTTGATCATCAAGCACGGCTTTAATTTCTCCCCAAGGGTCAATCACCATAGAATGTCCCCAAGTTTGTCGGTCACATGGGTGTGTGCCCGTCTGTCCACTGGCGATGACCCAGCACTGTGTTTCAATCGCCCTTGCTCGCAACAGCACTTCCCAATGCGCTTGTCCTGTCACCGCCGTAAAAGCAGCGGGAACTAGGATAATTTGAGCTCCCGAAGAACGTAAGGCTTGATACAAATCGGGAAAACGTAAATCGTAGCAAATACTCAATCCAACCCGACCAATATCTGTATCTATCGTGACTACCCGATCGCCGGGATGAAAGGTTTCAGATTCTCGGTAATGCCCGTAGCCATCAGCAACGTCCGCATCAAACATATGTAATTTATCATAATGACCGAGACATTGGCCTTGTGGAGAAAAGACTAAACTGGTTGTGGTTACACCATGTTGAGTACGAATTGGCATGCTGCCGATCACTAAAGTCAATTGATGTTCTTTGGCAATGGTGGCTAATTTGGCTTGAATCGCCCCCTCTCCCAGCTTCTCCGCACTTTTGTGATAGGCATCCCGATTGGCAAACTGAATAGCATTTTCTGGAGTTAATACCAGTTTGACTCCTTTCCGAGCCGCAATGCCGCATTGTTTTTCGATAAAGTCTAGGTTACTCCATACGTCAGGACCTGACGTCATTTGTATGATCCCAATCCGTTTCATATGATGATTCCTTATCCCCAAAATATCGCTATTTGGCGTTTTCACGTAATTGTTCAGGCAAAGTGTACTGTCCTTTACTGCGTGAGATTTCTTTAACTGTGGGTGAATCTAACGGCCCTTCCACGGAATAATTCACTTGCGTAAAGACCTCAACAACAGGAGATATCACTGTTGAAATCGCGAGAACATACAACGCAGTTTGAGGAGCAACAGCAAATGCGGTCAACATCGGGATGCCAGAGGTAATATCAGGAATAAAGCTCACCTCAGCATCGACTAGTCGAGTATTCATGTCTGCGATACCCCGTATCGTCATTTCCCCAGCTAAGGCGTCCATTTCAATATCATTGGTAACAAAGACGCCCTCTTGGATTTTCCCAGATCCCTTAATAGAGTTAAATGCTAACCCCTTGTCAAACACATCAGTAAAGTCTAACTGCATCTTGCGTATGATGGAGTCCAAACTGAATAACCCTAACAGACGCGCAGCACCGCTTACTTGAGAAATCACCCCTTTGCCAAATTCAGTCGTTACTTCTCCTTGCAAAGTTTGCGTTTTCATCGACCAAGGTGCACCATCCCAGTCAACTTTGGCCTTAATTTCGAACGGTGCTTGTTGAATGCCTGAAGTAATCCCAAAACGCTCCATTAAATCGCTGTTGTTTTCCCCTTTAAAAGCCAAATTAAAGTAGGAATGGCTTTGAGTTTCAGACAATTGCCACCACCCCTTAATATCAACATGACTTTGCCCACTGGCAAAACTCATCTGTTGCCATTCAAGTCGATCGGCTTGACGAGCCAGAGCGATATTAACTTGACCTACTTTATAACCTTGCAACCAAAAGTCTTCGACACTCAAAGTTAAGTTTGGCATTTCTTGATAGAATTTGCGTTCAAATTTAGAGATAAGTGGTGCAGAAAGATCTTCTCGTACCAATAAAGAATTTCGCTTTATTTTCTTGTCATCAAAACTGGGGATGTACAAATGGAGCTGTTCTAAAGCAACCGACAAACTATGGTTTGGTAAATCATAGCTTGCTTTACCTTTTGTTTCCTGGCTATCTACAGCTACCTGCCAGATGTTATTCTGGTTACGTGCGTCCAAAGCAATATCGTTCAGTTCAATTTCACCCAGCCTTAGAACATCCACATCCATACTAAATTGCGTTGGCAAAGGGATAATGAGGGGGGAAGGCTCTGCTTTAACATCGACTTTTTCAGCCTTTGTCACACTTGTAATATCTTGCAAAAAAGGCTGCCATTTATTGAAATCTAACTTGTCGAGGTTAACTGAGACAGAGTGGCCAGTCATCGGGTTTACTTTGAAGCCACCCTGACCAATAACAAGATTAGTTGCGTTCAAGACAGGTGCCTCATGGGAAATATCAATTTCAGCTTGATATTTAGCTTCAGGAAGCTGTAACTGAGCAGTAATCGAAGCTTGATCCCCAGACGCTTTCAATTTTGCTTGCCCTGCTGTTCCAGTAGGCTTAGTCAAAGGATAAGGGTATTGACTGGCTAAACGGTCCAGCTGGGCTATAAGATCAACTTGATAATTAAAGTCAATGTCCCCCAACTGCAGGTCAATACTCATTTGCCAAGGTGCTTTACCTGATAATGGCTCTAACCACTGTTCACCAAGATAAGATTTCAAGGGTTCGACTTGCCACTCACCATGAGACTGGATAGCGACTTGATAGCCTTTATGTTGTGCTGCACCATCAAAGTTTAATACCAGCGGCTGGCTAAGAAGGCTAGCCTTAATCCCTTTTCCCGTCACCACATCATTATCAAATTGAATGCGTCCTGTAGTATTTTCTAATGTCATCGGTGGCGCATTAATTTTAACTCGGCTACTGTTTAGGTCTGCGTAACCCCAAGCCCTGACTTCATTATTAGAATCGAAAGGTACAGTTAGTTTAAATGATGAAGAGACTGAACCACTTATTTTTAAGGCTGTTAATGCAGCTCCAACACTGTCGACTAATGGTGTGGCCATCATATAATCACGTACTTCACTGGCTGGTGCTTGCGCTGTTGCTTCAATAAATATACCTCCCGAAGTGGCAAGGCTATCAATACTACCAGTAATTTTCTGAGCTTTAATGCCCTTTAATTTTGCAGCATTGGACTCTAAATACATTGATTCATTTTGAAAATGTAAATCAAGTTGTAAATCGGTGATGCTAGGCCAAGAAGTATCAAAGCTAAATGTTGCATTTTCTAACCCTAACCAAGCCTGAAAAATGCCATCATTCGCCTTGTAAGGGAAGCGCTCTAATTCTCCATACCATAGTAACTTGGCGGTATCTACTTTGCCGCCTTGAATCGCAGTTGAAAGATAGTTTGTCAAGTTTTGACCAAGGGCAGGTAGTGGTAAGTAACGCCATACTTCACCTGCATTATAAAGATCAGCTTCAGCATAAAGTGACAAAAATGGACTTTGTCCTTTAGGGAAATCCAGCATAAAGGCACCAAGCACTTGAATATCACGAGTTGCCATCGTCGTTTTATCTGACCAAATACGCCATCCATTGTCGTCTTGTTGCCAAACAAGGTCAATTTCACTCTGCTTAATATCTAAGGGGGCTTGGAGCCACTCTCCAAACGAAAATATATCGTCCATGACGGTTAATTTCATTCGAGCTTGTTTTAGGTCTCCTGACAGAGTCACATTGACTTGATTGAAATTAGGGATAGCTTTCCATTGAGATAGGCTAAAATCACTTAATTTTGCAGAATAGAGCAGCGAGTCAAGACCTTTTTTAATTGAAATTCGAACATCTTCTAACCGTCCCTTCGGCGACAGGTGTTCTAATGTATCGGTACTGAATTCAGAGCTAGGTGCTAACTTAGCCAAAGGCTTCAAGGTTGCAATATCAAGTTGGGAAATATTTAACAGCCAACCTAAAGGCTGTGCATTTAATGTAATATCCAAATTTGGCCATGCTACATCATCTGTAGATACTTGGAGTGAATTAGCTTGTGCTTTCCACCCATCTTGATGAGGAGACAACTTGAAAATGCCTGACTGTATAGAAAGCTCATGACAGCCTTTCTCTTCCCAAATCAATTTAGACGGTTGAACTTCGACATAAGCATCAGCAGGGTGTCCACGCTCTAATGTCAACCAAGAGTTCAAACTGACTTCACCAGATTTAATGCCAGATTCCTCCTGCATATATTGAGTCAACCAAGGACCAATAGAAACATTCTGAACACTGACAAAGATATCCCCAGAGATATCCCTTAATGAGCCATAATCTTTAAAGTTTGCATTTACTAACAATGAATTCAAACTTGGTTCGATAATACTAACCGAACCTTCAACTTGGTGACTTTGCCCACGGTTACGCCAATGAAGTTGCTCTATATCAAGACGGCGTGTTTCCTGAGAGATTGAGCGGTACCAAATTTGAGATTGATTTATTGTAAAGTCTTGTAACTGATGCAAGAGCAAAGCGTCTAGCTTTGCGAGCAACGCATGTTGTTGACTTGAACTTTCGCTATTCGTTTGAGGGTCAGTTTGAGAAACATTCTTTGCTTTAGAGAATAATTCAAGCGAGCGAACATCAAGTGTTAAACCATTGATATTTAAATCTGAAATGACAGGATTCAACTGCAAGATTGAACGGATTAAATCGAATTCAATAGCAATCTTATCAACTGTAAAACCTACTGGTTGTTCTTGGGGTAAATTGGCTTTCAAGCCTTGTAACTCAAGAGAGGGGTGACTGTTACGCCAGGTTCCAATCATATGATTGACTGAAAAATCGAAGCCCGTATCTTGTTTGACCCAGGCTACAATTTCATTTTGAAAAGAATTAAGATGTGGTAAAGCAACACGTAAAGCGGTAGCGAATAATGCTAACAACACCAATACACAAGCCAAGCTCCAAGCACAAAATCGTGCTAAACGATTAACACTAAAATTCACACAGGTCCCAAACTACATCATTACAACATCAAACTGTTCTTGTATATACAACGGTTCTGCTTGAATACGGACTTGTTTTCCAATAAAAACCTCAAGCTCAGCAAGAGCATGAGATTCATCTCCTAGTAAAGCTTCTGCCACATAAGGGGAGGCATAAACAACAAAATTATCCGCATCGTAAGCTCGATTCACCCGAGTAATCTCACGCAGAATTTCAAAACAGACGGTTTCCACAGTTTTCACGCTACCTCGTCCTTCACAAGTAGGACAACTCGAACAAAGAATATGTTCAATACTTTCTCGTGTCCGCTTACGCGTCATTTCAACAAGGCCAAGTTGAGTGAAACCATTAATGTTGGTTTTGACACGGTCTTTAGATAAAGCAGCTTCAAGAGAAGCTAACACACGCTTACGGTGACCTTCAGATAACATATCGATAAAGTCAATAATGATAATACCACCTAAATTACGCAGACGTAATTGACGAGCAATAGCTTGAGTAGCCTCGACATTGGTATTAAAAATTGTTTCTTCCAGATTACGACGTCCGACAAATGCTCCTGTGTTGATATCAACCGTAGTCATTGCTTCTGTTTGATCAATAATCAGATAACCACCAGATTTAAGCTCTACCTTGCGTTCTAATGAGCGCTGAATTTCATTCTCAGTGTCATACATATCAAAGATAGGCTT
Organism: Vibrio sagamiensis NBRC 104589; assembly: GCF_007990935.1. Lineage (GTDB taxonomy): Bacteria > Pseudomonadota > Gammaproteobacteria > Enterobacterales > Vibrionaceae > Vibrio > Vibrio sagamiensis. Next base: position 39,748 of record NZ_BJXJ01000018.1, on the reverse strand, counting down.
ATCACCTTCATAGAGCTCAAGCTTCTCTGTCAACTCTGGCACATACTCGGAGGTAAACTCTTTCAAGTTCTCGTACTCTAAGTGTGAGTCAACCATCACTTTATCCAGTTCAGTACCGACAAAGTCACGCAAAATACGCTGCGCTAAACCAAGTTCACCATACAACGTCGTACGTGTTTTATATTTTGCACGACGTTCTATAATCTTAGACCATAAGCGTTTCAGAAAAGCAGCATCTTGTGACAGCTCTTTTTCATCTGCGCCTTCAGCTGCAGTACGAATAATAAAGCCCCCATGCTCATCGCAATAGTGATTGACCACCTTTTTAAGCCGTTCCCGTTCTTTTTCACTCTCAATGCGCTGGGAAACACCGACATGGCTTGCTCCTGGCATAAACACAAGATAACGTGATGGTAGAGTAATGTCTGTGGTTAACCTAGCGCCTTTTGTTCCAAGTGGATCTTTCACAACTTGAACAACGATATCTTGACCTTGACGTACTAACTCTGAAATATCACGTACCTGAAATTGTTGCTTTTCATTTTCCGCGACACATTCGGTGTGTGGTACAATGTCAGATGCGTGGAGAAAGGCTGCTTTTTCTAAACCAATATCAACAAAAGCCGCTTGCATTCCAGGTAACACACGACTCACTTTGCCTTTATAGATATTACCAACAATACCGCGACGTGATTCTCGCTCTATATGTATCTCTTGTAATACGCCACCTTCAATCATCGCTACACGAGTTTCACTCGGAGTAACGTTTAACAGCAATTCTGCACTCATGTGCACACCTCGAATAATTATAAAAATTCTTGAATCAGCTGATCAGTTTCAAATAGAGGTAGGCCAACAACAGCATAATAGCTGCCTTCGATTCGGGTCACAAAACGCCCACCTAACCCTTGAATACCATAACTACCAGCTTTATCACATGGCTCTCCTGACTGCCAATATTGTTCTATTTCTTCATCAGTCAACGATTTAAACCAAACATCTGTTACAACGACTTGTGAATATTGCTGTTCAGCCGAGACAACACTGACTGCTGTCATCACTTGGTGGTGACGACCTGAAAGCTGATTCAACATCCGCTTTGAATGTTCAAAATCATTGGGCTTTTCCAAAATAAAACCATCGCAAACTACAACCGTATCTGAACCTAATACCACAGCATCAAATGACGACATCGCTAAACCCGCTTGCGCTTTTTCCAAAGAGAGACGCAGCACATAATCATAAGCAGTCTCATTATCTTGCTGCTCTTCTTTTATATCAGATAGCACGATATCAAATCGATAGCCTAACTGGGTGAGCAATTCTTTTCGTCTTGGTGAACCAGAGGCCAAAACAAGGGAAATTTTGTTATTCATAGCCCTACCTTACATGCCATAAACGCCTGATACGACGCATCAATAAAAATAACCACGGCCAAAGTATGGCATTGATAACCGCAGCCCACAGAGGTAGGGGATCAAGCACAACATCTTGATTGAGGTACTCTCCACAAAAGATCAGCACTTCTAGCAATACCGTAAACACCATAATAAGCATAGACTGCTGCCAAAGTGCCATATTACGAATCACCAAAGAGTTCAGGGCAACCAAGTAGATGACAATAGACATCATCATGCCTCTAATACCCAAAGTCGACCCAATTAAGAGATCCCATAAGAGTCCAAGAACTAATGCCGTGCCAACATTCACTCGATGAGGTAATGCAAGCACCCAGTAGCAAGTAACGAGGAAAAGCCAAGACGGGCGAAGTTGATCCAAAATGCCAGGCCATGGGATCGTTTGCAAAACTAATGCTACTAAAAAAGTGATGCCGATGACCATTCGGCTGCGAAATACATTATTGGCCATCCGTTACCTCTTTATTCGACTCTTCTTTAGTGCCAGACTGTAATGCTTTATCGTGTCGATCTTCATTTGGCCAGATCAACAATAAATAACGCAAGCGATCAAACTCCACGACAGGTTGAGCTACAATTGAAGCAAACTCTTGTCGTGTATCGTGTGAAACATTCATTACAGTTGCAACTGGATAGCCTTCTGGGTAAATACCACCTAGCCCAGATGTCACAAGAAGATCTCCCGCTTGAATATCGGTACTGGTTGGAATATGTTCCAGTTGAATTTTATCCAACTCCCCATTGCCAGAAGCAATCACACGAATATCATTACGAATAACTTGAACTGGAATTGCATTTTTTGCATCCGTAAGTAGTAATACTCTCGCATTATGTGCTGCCACAAACGTTACTTGACCAACAATGCCTTTTTCATTGATCACTGGCTGCCCAATGTAAACACCATCAATTTGGCCTTTATCAATCACAACTTGATGCTGATATGGCGAGGTATCAACAGACATGACTTCTGTAACAACCTTCTTTTCATCACGAACAAATGAAGAGCCTAACAACTTTCTTAAACGTTGATTTTCCTCTTTATATTGCTCGAGTAAAATAAGCTCACTTTTTAAACGCAATACTTCTCGTTTTAAATTACGATTTCCGTCTAAAAGGGTTTGACGCGAATTAAAGCGCTCAAACATACCATCGAAAATGCTACGAGGTAAGTTAGCTACATATTGTATAGGTGCAACCATACTATTTAGGAGGAATCGAACGTTAGAAAATGTATCTAAACGATTGTCAGCCATCATCAAACTGGTCGAAATAATGACAGCTAAAAATAAACGAAGTTGCAGAGTTGGACCTCTGCCAAAAATTGATTTCATTTTGTTGTTAAACCTGTGGTTACCATAACTTTTTAGCCTTATTTGGCAACCTGAGATATCGACAAAAAGCGATTCTAGGCCTGATGCAGGATGATGTTATAATGATGGGTAAAGGGTGAAACTAAAAGACAGTTTCACCCTTTTCATATTTAATCTTCTGAGAAAAGATCGCCACCGTGCATGTCGATCATTTCAAGCGCTTTACCACCCCCGCGTGCAACACAGGTCAGTGGATCTTCAGCGATAACGACAGGAATACCCGTTTCTTCCATCAATAAACGGTCAATATCTTTGAGAAGTGCTCCACCACCCGTTAATACCATACCATTTTCGGAGATATCTGATGCCAACTCAGGAGGGCATTGCTCTAAAGCAACCATTACAGCAGAAACAATACCAGATAATGGTTCTTGTAATGCTTCTAAAATTTCGTTGGAGTTAAGACTAAAACTACGAGGAACACCTTCGGCAAGGTTACGTCCACGGACTTCGATCTCTAGGACTTCATCACCCGGATAAGCAGAACCAATTTCATGTTTGATTTTCTCTGCTGTCGCTTCCCCAATGAGGCTACCGTAATTACGACGAACATAGTTAATCACAGCTTCGTCAAAACGGTCACCACCAATGCGGACAGATTGAGCGTAAACCACACCGTTGAGCGATATAACTGCAACTTCAGTGGTACCACCACCGATATCAACGACCATAGAACCAGTCGCTTCAGAAACGCGCAGGCCTGCACCAATTGCCGCAGCCATTGGCTCATCAATCAAGTACACTTCTCGTGCACCAGCACCAAGTGCAGATTCACGGATAGTACGACGCTCAACTTGCGTTGAACCGCAAGGCACACAAATCAAGACTCTTGGGCTTGGTTTCAAGATGCTGTTGTCATGTACTTGTTTGATAAAATGCTGCAACATTTTTTCTGTTACAAAGAAATCAGCAATAACACCATCTTTCATTGGACGGGTAGCCGTAATATTACCTGGCGTACGTCCGAGCATTTGTTTTGCTGCATGACCTACCGCAGCAACACTTTTTGCAGAATTTGTACGCTCCTGGCGAATAGCGACTACTGAAGGTTCATCCAGGACAATACCCTGCCCTTTTACGTAAATTAGAGTGTTGGCAGTACCTAAATCAATAGAAAGATCATTAGAAAACATGCCACGAAGTTTTTTAAACATATGCTTCGCTCATCCTGCAAAAAATTGAGAAGAAAAAAATTATCTTAATGTACCAATGCCACGCTTGTACAGCAAGGCATTGGTACATAAACATGAGCATAAACTTTCAATTTCTTTCAGTTTACTGACTTAATGTTAGCCATGAACGTTTTTATAGCTCGGGAATTCCCGGTTCAGCTCGATAAATGACCTTATCATTACCTCGGTCAATACCAAAAGTAATCACTGCTGATGGGTTCTGTTCTTCTATTTTTTGCCTATCCCAACGATATTTTAGCCAAGGAAGTGCATTTCCCTCCGTTTCAAGCCCTAGCCAAACTTGTGTTTGCTGTCGGTATGGCGCAGCTTCAAACACAACAAGCTTATTTAAATATCCTGAAGAGACTTGCCCACCATCAATCAATTGTAAAATTTGTGGATCTGTATTTTTACCAAGGGGCCAAATAAGCTGCTGCTTAGCCACATTCCCTATTACTGTCGTCTGATCATCATCAACGTTATTCACAAAACGCTCACCGTTCCAATATTCAACGCGTAGCGGGACTTTCAGACGCTCTCCTTGATTACCTCCTACATCACTCAAATCTATTCGACCAAAACGAATATCGGGCTGCAGTACTAGACGAGATGCGAATGGATGACTTCCAACCTCAGCAAAAACAACAGGATCAGCATTATTTTCATACACTAAACCAATTTGAGAAAATTCTCTCCCTGAAATTGAATTAAAGGGCCCATCGGGATAATGACTTCCAGTTAAGTCTTTTCGCCAACAAGCTCCTTCAGAGCAGTTATGATAACCACCAATGGAAAAAAGCCCGACACTACCGCCAGTTTGATTGCTCCACTCTCCAAGGCCAAATTTAGGCGCGTCAAATCGCTCTGCATAATGATCGAGTTCTTCTAAGCTAAATTCAGCTTTAGACATAAAATGAGCGTAATTTTTAACCGATTGATTTAATCCATTTAAAGCTTCAACTTCAAATTGAACTCCCTCAAAAGGCTGGTTCATATAGATAAAGTTTTGCTGGCTTGGGTAATACCACTCACTTGAGATAACACGAAAATATTTAGGATAAAAGCGACCAATCGTGACGGAAGATGACTCCAAATTTATACCTAAATAGCTCGCATTGGTGGCTAAGTTAAGGGAGCCAACCTCATTCCAAGAATACGTAACTTGTTTACCATTGATAGCTTCAGAACGGGTGAATTCGAGTGACTCGCCATTGACAATATTTAGGTTAGCTAACTCCCCTTCAATGGGATAAGCCACCGTGAATTCAGCTTGAAATGCGGCTTGCAGGTTATCTTCCGTAAAGTAGTTTTGTGTGCTCGGATGGGTGCACCATTGATCGTAGGTACCTGTTGGTGTTCTATGAATAATCGGTTTAAACGTCACATTGAAGCTTTCAGATGAAGGCATAAAAGCTGCACCTGATTCTTGTGTTGCTGGATTAATCTGACCTGTTTGCTGCGCATGAATATCACATGCCACAATTTTCCAAGGACGAGATTGGAGCATAAATGAACCATTCAATACCAGCGCCTCACTCGATGGTTTTTGATTGGGTGACATTGGACAGTGATCGGAATAATGAGGATCACAAATGAAATTATCGTCCTGTAATTTAACTGTAAACTGACCTGATTCCATTAACACCAATTTATCTCTAGAAACACCCTGTTCTGAACGGGTAAATTGTGGCGCATAAGTTAATAAGGAAAGCTCTTTTCGTCCAGAATCAGGAACCTCTAGATTCAAAGTCACATTTGGCTTCCCCGTATAACTTTCGACTACGGTCTGTTGGCCTTCAAGACAAGCGACTACCTTCGTCGTTAGTGAGTATTCTTGACCTGCAACAATATCTTGATCCTCAACAGAAAACTGGAAAGGCATTAACTTAAACGTCGCCTCCTGAGATTTGTTGGTATCTTCATCCATTGTAACTTTAAGGGTATAAGGCACATCCAAATCAATTTTACTACTGTCTTCTACAGTAATGGCCAATGCTAATTGACCAAGGTGAGATGAGCTTGAGTCAGTCGTAAAATTGGGATAAGCACCTTGTCCAGTATTATTCGCGACTTTAACCCGAAACCAAGGTTCAGCGCTCTTAGGCAAAATATCGACTTTCAATCCTGTACTTTGCGCACTTCCCTGGTTGGTTGTCTCAATCGCAAAAGTTGGCCCTTGCGAGTCACAAAGCAATGCATACTGCTTTTGTGGAGAAAGGGTTAATTGGTAATCATCAGCAGAAGCTAGACAGGAAGAAGCACTATGTATTTCAGCGTTGTTATTGACATCAATTTCTGGAGCCGTGATCGCACCATGGACACTGCTGTGGTTACTTAAATGTACTTTCTTTTCGCTATAAATAACGCCGATAAATTGAGAATTATTTGAAATATCGACCCAGTTATAGACACTTCTCGTGTCAATTGGTAAATCATAGACATTGACCCGCATATTACCTTTAAATACGGCATCATGATCAGTGTCGATATTCATCCCCATAAATGAACGATTCGCTAGAGAAAAAGCTTTGGTATTGATCACAACTTCAGTACCTGGAACAACAAATAGCTTCCCTCCAGTATTAATTTGTATTGTGTCAAACCAGTAGCGACCTGATGATAATGTCAATTCTCCATCAACTGCGAGGTTTTTCACTTGCTTGCCATCTTGAAAAGTTACCCTTTGTTCGGAGGTAATGATCACATCTTGCCACATCGAACTTACAGGAAAACTTTCCAGAGACTCTTTACCAACCAGCAGCCCTTCATCGCCGAAGCACTCAAGGCCATCACAAGCATTGCTTTTATTTTGTCCCCAAATACGTTCAGGTAAGAAGCCCAACACGTGTCTTCTTTGATTATGGTCTTTGATGACAGGAGCACCATGTATTTTTGAACGGTTGGATAATATTAAAAAACCATTTTCTCCATCTTCTGGCTTTTCAATTTTCCACGTTTGTACTGGTGAATGAAATACATCACATATTGGGTTGGGGTTCGCTTTCTCGAACATAAACCAACCAACCTCCTCATCTAAATGTCCTCGTTCCTTGTCTCGTTGCATGTCTTCTTCGACAATAAAACCTACAGAATCTTTAGTGATATTACACCGTCTCAGCCAGCCACCATTACTCCCTTTGCGGGAATTTTTGTTGGCGATCAAAATCGGTGGATTAGTAAATCCAGCATCATTGGGAAATGGTGTATGAATCTTACAACCCTTGGATATAGGATCAATTACAGGATCTTCTTGCTCAAGAGTGTATTCCGTTAAACCTTGACCCAACCAAAAACGTTGACCATCAATATAGCCGTGACCTTCTCCTGCTACAAAGGCAACCGTCTCCAAATCATTGATAAAATTATACGTCTCTTCACCTCTACGATTTTTAGAAAAGACTTCAGATTTTTCTAAAGCGACGGTAAAAAACCACTCTGTTGCATTACGAGCCATTCCCGTAAACCAATTATTAGGGCCGTTATTATTGCGAGTTTGAGGCTGAACGAGTACGCCTGGCGGATCATTGAAGCGCCTTAATCCATAATTTTCAAAATCTACCCTAATGCCATTTATTCTTTCATTATTCCCTTTAGCATTATATTTAGAAGCAGCAACGCTGGTTTCAATAGTACCTGCTACAATCTTCGCGCCATTAGCCAGCGCCAATACCCCTGGTTCAATGATAAAATAATCTACGCTAGCCATCTCTTTTTGTACTTCTGGATCGTTAACATTGAGGAACTGAACACCTCTGTCAGCTTTGAGATTAGGGGCAAATTCTTGAACAACGGTTGCCATGTGATGGTTGGTATTGACAATCGCAACAGTCGAGGGGTATTCCGTTCGTCGTGGTAACTTTTCTGTTAACGAGGCATTAATTGTTGGCATGACAAAAACCAAAGGCTTAGGTTTGCTTTCATCATAATTTTTTTCGAACGGGATGATACAAAAGTACTGTCCCTCATCCATAGTGCAGTTACTACTTTTCAATGTCCCAAATTCAAATTTTGGAGATATGTTAATCTGTTTATCAGGGCCATTGGGTAACGTTTGAGCAACACATTGAAGATTTTTAGCTTGTTCTCGTACTTCAATATTCCAAGATTGAGTCGTTCTAATATTGATGTATTTCCTCGCCATTAATTCAAAATGAGTTTCACCAATAAACTGACGGTAGTATTTCACCTGCTTTTCATTGGCTATGTACACCAGTGTGATATTATAACCAACTTCAGGGTTTAAACTGGGTTCATTAAATGCGAATTGATATTTATCACCGAAACGCCTAGGCCCTGTGTACCAAAGTGTATAGTCATTACCTCTTTCTTGTAATACAACACTTTGATAAGCATCGCTTCCTCGAGTATCAAAAGAAATCGTAAAGTCATTCTGACTATCTACGTTACACTGTGAAGCAAAAGTCAAACTTGGTAACAGCATTAATACCAATAAAATTTTGATTATTTTCATGGTCATTTAATCCCTTACCCAAACTTCCTGCTGACGTTGAACTTGCATGTTCCCTGAACCACAAATAGCTATCGCATTGACACGAAATAACGATTCCTCTTCCGAAGTTCCTGCATTAAAAGAACCAATCGATGAACATGTCATTTTATTTAGCCTACAGCCTGTCCCCTGAGCGATATTCGGGATGGCTCCACTGACCACATCAGAACAAAATGTCCCCACATCAGGCTCTGAGACGTTCAAGGGATAAAGTTGTGTCAATGCCCACTCATTAGCGGATTGAGCCATAAACCAAGCTTGTACTCCTAAAACACTTCGACTTAATGAACTTTGGTTCGACCACCTCACCATTGTTAATGACGTTGCTAAATATCCCATAATCAAAATAACAAATAACACTACAATAAGAATGCTGCCCCGTTGTGCTGAACTAGGGAACATTAAGCACCTGAATATCTTGTTGAAAAACACTGCGTTCTCCATTTTGTTCAAACTCCACATTGATGTGAACTAAGCCACCACGCTGCAAAGTAGACTCAAGGTAATACATATTACTTACTGCACCATCAACACTATCCCCAACAATGACACCATTTCTAGTAACATTATTATTTTCAAAGCAATATTTAACATCAGAGTTAGACCTATAAATATAAATGCGACTCGAAATTGAATTAGCAGTCAGACGACTTGCAGCATCGGGAATACGAAAAACACCATTGCTCTTTATCAGTCCTGCAACTGAAAAACTTTGCGGAGAACTGGGCAACAAATCATCGTAACGACTAGGGTTAATGACCATACGTAGATCAGCAGGGATAACATTTAAACTTGCAGGAGCATTACCTAACAAAAACTCGATATCATTAAGAAACAGGGAGTAAAAACCAGAGTAATCAATCGCTACAAAGGCCAAGCAATTTGTGATTTCATCAGGAACATAAAAACTGTTAGGTACCGCATGGCGTATTTCTCGAGACATTTTCTCTAATACAAACATCGCCTGAGTCTGTAAACGCTGACGTTCAATACTATCAACATACCCAATCATTCCAATTTTGACATAACCTGCAATACCCAGCATCATCACACCCCCAATGACAATGGTAACTACCATCTCCACAAGGGTAAAACCACGCTCAATCATCAGTAATTTCCTCGAATCGCAACTAGCGTCAACGGCTGGGTATAACTCGCAAAAATACTCACTGTGATTTTTTTGTAATCGGTAGCTTCTAAAGCAGGAATAGGTGAATTTAAATTGTCATAGACCACGGAAACTTCTACACGAAAGTTGCGATATTTATCGGCGCTGCTTTCACCTAACACATTAGTAATATGCCCACGGTTATCTCCTTGGCATTGAGACAACGTTTCAGGTGTACCCCAGCAGCCAATATAGTCATCAACGTCATTAAACTGCGATGAATTACTTTCGCCAGAATCTGAACCAAGCGCTTTTGCTGGTGTACATAGGACAACGCCTTCATTACAACGAATACCACCTCCATCACGATCACTATTGTGATCAAAGCTGCGGGCCATAATTTGTGATAGAAAGCCTTGCGCCAAAGATGCAGCTCGAGTTTGATAAGATGGTAGTGCCGAATCGCGAATTTGTGGCATCAAAAAAGAAGCAAAAGTAGTGATCGCAATCGCCATCAAAACTAGAGCAATGATCATTTCGATCAGCGTGATACCTCGCAGCCTCCTCATGAACAGATTCCTTTTGCCACATAACCTTGACTGTTAACCTGTACTTCACATTGACCTACTCCATGAGTATTTTGAATCAAAATTGAAATACCTTCTGACTGAGTATTAAGAGGGTTTCCTAACAAGCTAAAACGGATTGGGCTTTGAGCACCATTCAGAATAAAACGCGCCGATGGATCTTGTACTTTGTCACTACGAGCCGCTCTGACTTGATTTGTTGTGGAACATGCCGCAACTGAACCTAAACAATTAAGAGATACATGAAGTTGGAAATAAGGTTCCTCACCAGAGGTATTCGATTGCATACGACTTATTTGTAATTGACGAATTACTGAAATAACTTGTTCTTGTAGTGCAAAAGGAGAAAAGCTATCTTTGCCAATAAAACGACTAGAAGCATAAAGTGACAAAATTGATATCAGCACAATCAATAAGATCAACTCCACCAATGTAAACCCATAGAAAGAGTGCCGACTTTGCATAACTCACCTTTTTTGTGAGAAAATCAAGGACTAAAAAGATCATAGTCCTAGGTATTTTGAAGAGGATCAACGAACGGATATTATTTAGACTCATCCCATTTATTTGCATACTCAAGTTCTTGCTTGATTTCGTCGTAAGTCTCTTTATTGCTCAATATTTCAGAAATATGTTCAGCTTTTGCTTCTGTCTGTTGCCATGTTTTTTCATAACTTTCAGATTCAAAGCCAATAAGCTTTGGCAGCACAATAATCCCCAAAGTACCTAACACAGTAAGCAACGTTACCCATTCAATGGTACTCAGCCCTAATGACTTACGCATACATCTGTATTCCAAAATGTGGAGCAAAGAAAAGGCCAACAACCTGGCCTTTTTCGAGTATTACTTAACAACCATCATCAAAAATGGATGTTGTTGCCACAGCACCTGATGTTGCTTGTGTATAGGAAACATAACAATTTCCTGCTGTAACATTATTTACTAACTGACCAGAAGCCATACCAGGTTTTAAGGTACCGCTAACAAAAGTAGCGACTAAGCCCGTTGCACCAGACATTGCTAATGCCCAATCTGTAGATAAACCAGTTACTGCATTCTCCAAGCCATTATCACCTGCAACAGGGTAACCATAAGCTGTTAAGACATCGTCTACTTTTACATTAGCTCCTGGCGCTGCTGTTTCAATACCATCGATAGCGGCTTTGCCGAAGACAATACCAGACGCACCTTCAATCGCTCCTTTTAACCCTTGAAGTGATGCCTTCCTTGCATCTTCTTGTAAATTTAAGAAACGTGGGGCGGCTGTTACAGCAAGAATTCCCAGAATAACAATGACCACCACCAGCTCAATAAGGGTAAAACCACCTTGTTTTTTCATTCTTTACTCTCCTAATCTCAGTCTGCATAAAATGACTGAAATGATAAATAATTAACCACATGAACGTTTGAAATAAGAGCAAACGATAACTTGCTACAATAAGCGTTAGAAAAGTGAGCACTGACTACATTGCTGAAATCAATCGATGAATTAGCTTCATCAAGCAAGGTTCAAAACAAGTTGAGCCGTTATTTTAATGGTAAATATCCTTAAAATAAGGCAACTTGTTCAAGCTTACTTTTCATTATACCGTCATTCATTCTAATTCATAAAGGCAGGCTGTCAAAGTTTTCATGACTTAAATTTTAAGTAAATATTACAGTAACTTATAAACACAAGAACAACAAAAAGCTGTAATATAAAAATAAAAAACTGCACTTCCTGAAGCTTGAATTAATAAAAAAATCAATAGTAATTTAAGAGAATAATTCAACAAAAAAGAAACATTTTTGGGTGTCTGAAAACTAACCACTTTTAATAATATCCAACATCCCCCACATTGGTAGAAATATCCCCAAAGCTAATACCATTACCATACCGGCCACAATGACCAAAAGTAATGGTTCAACTCTTGCCGTAAGAGTTTTTAGATCATAATCTACTTCTCGATCATAGAAATCAGACACTTCCAATAACAGTTCATCAATACGCCCCGTCTCTTCACCTACTGCAATCATCTGAATGACTAAAGGGGTAAAAATCTGACTGTTAGTAGCAGTAACCGAAATAGTACTACCTGCTTCTATCGCTAGCTTCATTTCCATAATACGTCCCTCTAAGAACTTATTACCTAATGATTCTGCCGCTAATGCTAAAGCTTGGTTTAAAGGAACACCGGATCTAAGCATTAGAGAGAAAGTGCGTGAAAACCTTGATAGTTGGGCACGATTCACAATGTTTCCGACGATAGGAATTCTTAAACAAAACTTATCGAACGTTTCTCTCCCTTTGTCCGTCGTAAGCCAAATTCTAAAGAGTAAAAATAGTGCTACCATACCAATAAGCAAACCACTCCAATGGTCAACAAAAAAATTTGAAGTTGTGACTAAAATTCTTGTTGGTAGAGGAAGCTCGACACCAAAGCGAGTAAACATAGTTGCAAATTCTGGAATCACTAATATATTCAATATAAACATAGCAATTACAATAAAGATAATCACAAAACTAGGATAACGCATCGCTTCTTTGATGCGTTTACGTGTTGCAAGCTCCTGTTCATAATAAATTGCAAGTTGCATCAACGCTTCATCCAGACGACCGGTATTTTCACCAACATTAATCATAGATACAAACAAATGGCTAAAAACATACCGATGAGGCTTCATGGCTGCCGAGAGGCTACCACCATTGCTAAGCTCTAAAACCACTTCTTCCAGCGCATCTTTTAATTGTTTGTTATCGCAGTTTTGTAGTAACCCCCTAATAGCGCGCAATAAAGGGACACCTGCCTTAGTCAGGCTAAACAATTGGCGAGAAAATAAGATAACCACTTCCAGTGGCACTGCTGGTGAAAGCCATTTGATCAAGCTAATTGAATTTATCGAGGTTTCTTTGATTAAGCTCAGATTTAACGGAATAATACCTTTGTGTATCAGCACTTCCACGGCAGATTCCGAGTTAATCGCATCGATTTTGCCATTCACGGCAGTACCATCTAGTTTTCTTCCTTGATAACGAAAAGCTACCATATCGGTTACCTATATAAAGATGGGATCTGCTGTACCTGAAACTCCGAATTCTCCAAGTACCATGACTTCTTCTAAACTCACCTTTCCTTGTAAAGCTAATTCCATTGCACAAGCAAGTAAAGGTTTGTAACAGGTAGACGACCTCGCCGCTTGAGAAAAGCCTACTGCATCGTTTTTACGTAATGCATCCATCATAACTTGATCGAACTCCAATATCTCAAACACACCAATTCGTCCTCGATGTCCAGTGAGGTTGCAATTATGACAACCTGCTCCTTTAATAAATTGTGCACCGATTTGATTTGGAAAACGTCCTGCAAGCCATTGCTGTTCAGCAGCATTAAGGTCCATTTTGACTTGGCAATCTGGACAAATGCGACGAACAAGACGCTGGGCGACAACGGCTCGAACGGCACTTGCAACTAAGTAACCAGGCGCCCCCATATCGATCATACGTAGCGCACTATCAATAGCATCGTTGGTATGCAGTGTGCTTAATACCAAGTGCCCTGTAAGAGCGGCTCGAAGACCAATTTCCACTGTCTCCTGATCACGCATTTCACCTACCAGAATAATATCCGGATCTTGCCGTAAGAAAGTCCGTAGAACACGAGAAAAAGTCAGATCGATTTTATTATTAATCTGCACTTGAGTAATACGTGGTAAACGATATTCAACAGGATCTTCTACAGTAATGATCTTCTTACTAGCTTTATTTAACTCACTCAGTGCACCATATAACGTAGTGGTCTTCCCTGAGCCTGTTGGCCCTGTGACTAAAATCATTCCGTGTGGGCGAGCAAGCTGCTTACGCAATCGGCTCAATAAATCCTCAGGTAAACCTGAGTCATCAAGTCTACGTAAACCAACTGATTGATTGAGTAGTCGTATTACAACCGACTCACCATACTGACTTGGCAAAGTTGAAATCCTAATATCAATTGATTGTTCACGCACCTTGATATTAAAGCGTCCATCCTGAGGCAAGCGTTTTTCAGAAATATCTAGATGTGCCATTAACTTAAGACGAAGTACAAGAGCAGAGGCAATATTTTCTTCATGCAGAACTGTCTCATGCAACAATCCGTCAATCCTTTGACGTAAGCGAAGTAAATGCTCATCTGGTTCAATATGAATATCCGAAGCACCCACCTGAACGGCATCTTCAAACATCGAGTTAACTAGTTTAACAACTGTAACTTCTTCACTATCCGCCTCATCGATACCATAGCTAAATATCTGATCATCCTGCCGTTCCGCTTGTAACTGTTCAGCAAAAGAAGCAATATCCTTGGTACGACGATAATAACGGTCAAAGCTTTCAAGTAATTGCCTTTCAGAAGCAATGATAAATTCAAGTTCATATTCACCCAGCAGGTTCATGAGTGACTCTTGAGTAAACAAATCAGCAGGATCACTCATCGCAACACGAAGTATATTACCATTACGCGCAAAAACTAAGGATCTTAAACGTCGAGCATGAACTTCAGGAAGAAGATGGATAGCATCCGGAGTAACTGGAACACGACTCAGGTCAATCAATGGTAGGCCTAACTGCTGGGACAAAAACTCCAACATTTGCTTTTCACTGATAAAGCCCAGCTCTATAAGAACATCACCAAGTTTCTGCCCTGTTTTGTGTTGAGTAGCTAATGCTTGTTTGACCTGTGCTGTCGAAACAATTCCTTCTTCAACAAGAAGATCACCGAGCCTTTTCCTTAATTTAATTTTCATTGAGTGCTCTCCTGCTGTTGTAATTGGCGTAACCGCTCTTGAACAAACTCTTGAGATTGACTCGAAATTCCCTCCGTACTTAATGCTGAAAGGTAAGAAGACTTGGCTGCTTTCAATTGATGTTCTCGCTCTTGCTGAATAGCTAACCCTAACCACCAACGAGCATTCAAAGGCTGACGTTGTACCAATAAATGATAACTCTCCAATGCGATCGAAGTTTGCTTATTTTTTTGCGCTAGGATTGCACGCATAGCCAAATAATCGTGATTAGCTGCAGCAGGAAGATACAGTAATGGACTCAGTGCGTTCTTTGGCTGTTCTGCTTTTATTAACATTTTTGCTAAAGTTAAGCGTAGTGTTTGATTCTCAATATCAAGAGTGATCCCAGCTTGAAGTAGATCATAAGCTTTACGCATTTTACCTTTACCAAAATAAAGAGCTGCCAGTTTCTGTCGTGTTTGTATGTCTTTGGGCTGATAGCGTAATACTTCATGGTATGCCGTCAACGCACCATCTAATTCATTAGTATTCATAGCTTTTTCTGCTCGTAACAATGCTTGCTCAGCAAGCTGCTTATGAGTCAATTCTACTCTCTCTACATGAAAAAAGCTTTTTTGTTCTTTGTTCATCAACGAAGATTCACCTACTCGGAGAGAGCTCTCGAACGGAGGTAAGTCTAACGATGGGGACATCATCATCTGCGCTTGAGTTGTAGAACTCAGCCCTGCATTAGAACCATTTGACCATTCAGTTTGTATTTGATTATTTATCTTTACGCTGTCGGTTCTTTTGGTATAAACAATATCTTCAAATTTTGGCGTAATTTTACTTGTCGGAGAGAAGTTCTGTTTTTCCTGAGTAGTTTTTGCATTCAATTGTTGTTCAGCATCATGTATAACGACAGGAATCACGTTTTGTTTCAGTTCCGCAGAACTTTGTACAACAGCCCAGCACCCTAAGGCTAAACTAAGAAAAAAACCACCCAGCAGCCACAACCATAGTTTGTTCTTAGGAACACTGGAAATTTCCGCTTTCTCTAACTCAAAGGACGAGTTTTTTTCGGCAAGTTCAGACAATGCTTTATTGATGGCACTCAAAACTGACTCCATCCCCAAAAAATGGGGGTTTTAAATTTTGGTTTACATGCATCATACGTATCATGAATGGCTAAAAACACATGCTGATTTTTCAACAGAGTGCAGTGGTCATGAAAAGCGCTTAAAAGAGCTTTATGGCTGATTTGATTGATCAACCTAGGTGTCCCCATCGCCGATCGCCAAATAGCTTTCTTCTGATCAGTTGAGAAAATATGCCCACTACTTCCTGCTTTATCTAAACGATAATTAATATAAGCAACCCCTTCTTCAACCGAAAGAGTGCGCAGCCAACAATTGAAGGTAATTCGCTGACGAAACTGACGCATTTCAGGTTGCTCTAATCGGGCATCCAGCTCAGGTTGACCAAATAATACCAATTGAATAAGTTTGTGTTGTCGTGTTTCTAAGTTGCCTAACAAACGTAGAGTCTCAAGCCCCTCAGAGGATAAAGCCTGAGCTTCATCAACAATTAACACCGTTTTTTGACCTTGGCTATGATGATCAATAAGCTTCTCTTGGATCAGAGGAACAACATTAAGATAGTCAATATTTTTCAAACCAAGCTCTTGTGCCACCGCAAACTGTAATTGCTTTCCATCTAGTATTGGATTTGGCAGATAAACCAGTTTGACATATGGCTCTATATACTCCATCAGCTTTCGGCACACCATGGTCTTTCCTGTACCGACCTCCCCCGTCACCTTAATAACTCCTTCACCCATTTTAACTGCAGCAATAATAGTCTGAATGGCTTCATAATGAGGTAAAAGCCCCAAAAACATATCGGTATTTGGGGTCAGAGAAAAAGGAAAAATACGTAAACCAAAATGAGAGAGGTACATAATTACGTCACATAGTTAAAAAGTCACCAATGAACCGAGCATCAATAAAAGACTGAGCTCTCTTCTGGAAACCATTCTTTTAATAAGTCACGAGAACGTTCTAGCTCTTTCTGCCAAGTATTAACACCTACAACGGTTGGTTTAAGCAGGATAACTAATTCTGTTTTTTGAGTTTTATCGGCAACGTTACGAAACAAATACCCCAACCCAGGAATATCACCTAACAAAGGAACTTTTGAAACTTGTTCTAAATGTTCTTGTTTCATTAGTCCACCGATCACAACCACATCACCACTTTTTGCACGAATAACTGAGTCAGATTCTCGGATAGAACTTTTCGCTAACGGTAATTGGATATTATTGTAATCACCACCGAGGTTAAGTTTCTTGATTTCTTCAGTCACTTCAATAACTGCAGGATGAACATGGAGAAAAACATTGCCTTTGTTATCAATTTGTGGCGTTACATCAAGAGAGATACCAGAAAAAAAAGGAGTAAGATCGACTTCCGGCACTGCATTGGCATTCTCACCATTACCAACGGTACTAGAAAGCTCAGTAACAAAGTACTCATCAGTACCCACTTTGATTACGGATTTTTGATTATTCGCAGCTGTAATACGTGGACTAGACAACACATTCAAATCACCTTGTGTTGCCATAAAATTCATAACTGAAGTAAAGCTTCCATCTGAGATGGTGACGTTCGTCTGCCCACCTAATAGGGAGCTGATCGCATCAATTGAAGGCAGCACTGAAGCAGGACGTTCAATTATAATACTGCCTGCATTTCCAATCGATGCTGATAAATTGGACCAATTAATCCCTTGTTGGTAATCATCACTCAATGTGACCTCTAATATTTTTGCTTCTAGGACCACTTGGCGGTGCATACGTTCTTGAGATACTCCCAAGAAATACTGAACTTCACGAAGTTCATCAGGAAAAGCTCGCACGGTAATTAACCCAGCCTGGGGAGTCACTACAACACTTTGACCTTTATTTGAACCAATCAATTTTGCAACCGCTTGCTGAAGAGCTGGCCAGAAGTCACTTTCTATAGTCGTTTCAATTTGTGTTCCACCTACCGCAGTAGTAGCATTTTGATTACCCAGGCGACCTTGATTCTCTCCGTTGTTTGAATCTGCCATTGAAGTCATTGAGCCGTTAGCAATATTTGTTAGTGAACTTCCTGTTCGTTTGAACTGAAGATAGTTAACTGGAATTGTGACAGTACGAAGGCCTGCAGGATAAATCTGAATCACTTTACCAGATTTCACAATATCATAACCGTAAATGTCTTGGACTACTTGCAGTACTTCATCAAGAGTCACATCTGTCAATTTAACGGTAATATTTCCTTTGACCTCAGGGTGAATAGCAACACTGAATTCTGTACCTTTTACCAATGATGTAAAAAAGCTTGCTGCAGCAACAGACTTCGCGACCACTCTGAAACGTGGCTCTGTTTCTAGTTGATCAACATGGCTTTTATCGAGGTCTGGCATTAAGTCCGATTCTACCGCAGAAGGAATATCTTCGAGTGAACGGCTATTTAACTCATCAATTGATTGATTAATAGCCTGTTTAATTTCAACAGGATCACGGTGTCCCATCGAGCACCCCATTAGGGAAGCGATCATAGTTCCGACAATTAATTTGCGCATACTTTCCTAGCTCTGGTGATTATTTTTTGATGTTCAAACTAAAAAGCTGAAGCTTCCACTGCTGATGACCACGCTTTAAGGTGACAAATTCACGGTTGACCTTTGTAACACTATACCCGTCGATCCTGGCCCCTTGTTCAACAACTTTATCATTCAATATGGCGATACACTGGTAACTTTGCCGACAAATGATGCTATTCAGATTTGGCAAACGGTGAGGCGTAACTGACCGTTTTTCCGATGCGCTTGCCGCTATATGCTTCCAGCCCAATGGTGCAGTAGGGTCTTGATTAGCTTCAGCATTTCCAGAAAACAAAGATATCAACGACAAACCGATAAGTGATTTAGCCACCAATAAACTCCTCTCGAGAGCTAAGAGTATAAACTTCCAACACCAGATTAGCCTTAGGGTACTCTTGCACTTTATAGTGAAAACTGCGCCAATAATAACCAACCGGCAAACTTTCGAGTTTAGTTAAATAATCG
Organism: Vibrio sagamiensis NBRC 104589; assembly: GCF_007990935.1. Classification (GTDB taxonomy): domain Bacteria; phylum Pseudomonadota; class Gammaproteobacteria; order Enterobacterales; family Vibrionaceae; genus Vibrio; species Vibrio sagamiensis. The sequence continues at coordinate 20,729 of NZ_BJXJ01000018.1, read as the reverse complement.
ACGATAGAAAAATAGCTACCACTTATTTCCATACGCACTGGATGAATAAAGTAACCTGAATCTTTTGGAGCACTACCTTTCTCAGTGATAGGTTCTGTCGGCAATGTCTTTAATGACAGAAGGTTAATACCTCTTTGTTGAGCAAGAACGTGTTCTAGAACCGAAGCCATTTGTGAAGGTGAAATCAAACGTTCAACCACTCCTTCTAACAAGGCTGACAACCGGGTACGCTCCATACGTAACTCTTTAATCGTATGATCTAGTTGTGTATTTGGATTCTTGTTCAATTTAGCCTGAATCAATAGGATATCACTTTCTGTTTTTTGATTAGTCAGCTTTATATCCTCAAATAAGCGCTGGTTATTCCTTACCTCACTCAATTTAGGTTCCAACACAAAACTATAAATCAACATCAATATAATGACTTGCCCACACAAAAGAATTAACACTTTTTCTCTTGTCGTTATTTCATCAAATCGCCCTTCCAGCGAAGACAAAAGCTCAATCATTACGCTTGTCTCCGACAGTCTTTAGATCAAACATCACTACATTTTCTTTACTACGCTCGATACTGACATTATCAAAAGTGAGTTTAATAAGGCTTTCTTCATATTTGAATTGGTGTATCCAATTAGGTACATCACTGGGTGTTCTTGCGAAACCTTTTAGAGCGAGAGATTGATCCCCATGAATGATGATTTCAACTAAAGAGATATCACTATTGGCTAACTTGGCTAATGATTGCATCACACCAGAGTATCCCTGCTCTAGAGAATCACCAAAACGATTGACCGCGTTTAAAGAATCTCTTTTAGCTTTAATTTCATTTTCTAACCGTAGTTTAGTGACTAACTTTTGACTATCAGGCTTATGCATACGAAGCTTAGCTTGCCTACGCTCCAATTCTGATTTCATAATATTGCCGTGACTTTGAGCAACCGAAATCACATCTGCAATACCTTCTCCTTTCCAACTGTAATAGCCATAATTTAGTGCCATAAAAGCAGCAGTAGCCCCCCAGATAATGGCCACATTTTTTAGCGTTAAAAAGTGCTTTTTCTGTTTTAAAAAATCAGGATAGAGATTTACTCTTCCATTTTGAGAGCAAGAAGCTTGTTCCGCTAATACATAACCAGAATATTGATGCTTATCTGCTCTTAGTAAAGATACTTTTGAACTCAAACGAAGATTAAGAGATCCAATCAGCTCTTCTGTATCCTCTTCATCACAACATATTTTTAATTGATGAAGTTGCACACCCCGCAACTGAGCAGAGAGATAATCTATCGACCGTTGCAACTCTAGTGATAAGTTATCCATCTGAACATCATTAGACGGAACCCCAGTTAACGGTGGCGTAACACTACGAATCGAGCGATGGAATGAAATAACATGATCAACGAATGCACTGATTCGAAAAGGACCACGCATACTCCGCTGGAGTAATAAAAAGTTACCCAAGTCATACGCTGAGCTCCCCCATACATCATCTTCAGGCAAAATACTCTCAAGACTGACTTGTGCTTGGTGAGTCAGCTGCAATATTGTATCTAAGATTTTACGAGCAAGTACATAAGCTTGAACTTTACTTGAATTAGGCAACTCAACTGCATCTGCAACGATATCTATTGCTCGTTCAGAAGTCAGTTCTTTTAGAAGATAAGGTAGAGCAGAAGGCCACTCATTTCGAGGCATAGTGGGCTTATCAATTTGATACATTTGATAATATTGGTTCGCTAGCACCACCGTCAATGTATCACTGTAGCTACTGATTGCAAACAAAGCCCGCTGAAAAGCACCTTCCCAATCAGAATCAGAGATTTCATATCGCTCTGCATTAAAACTGTTTACTGATGATAAAGCATAAATAGCATCGAGCTGAATGACTAAAAAGGTTGCGCGATTCCCTAAAGATGAACGTTTAAGTTTATCTATTGCTGCTCTAAAATCCATACATTAAGTCTTTACTTTTTCCGCCAACGATTGCGTTTTCCTAACTGGACCTGAGTTTCACGTTTCACTGCAGCATGTACTTTAATGGAAGGAAAGTACTGCTCTTCAACTGAAAAATAAGTCCCCTGACCGGCATAGACCCCTAATTCAACTAGAGTATCTAGCTCAAGCTTATTCTCAATACCAACAGCAATGAGTTTTGTCTTACTATTTTCAGTGGCCCCCAGCATACTTCGTACAAATAATTGATTCTCATGTCTTTGATCAATATTGGTCACTAAGCTACGGTGAAGTTTAAGATAAAGAACCTCCACCTCCTTAAGGTAGTGAGTACTTACTATTGTCCTTCCAGCTTGACCAATAACCACATGGCATCCGAGACCGATAAGCATTTTTGTCACAGGTCGCATAAAGTCTAAATGTTTAACAAAATGAGCTTCGACAAACTCAAAGTTAAGGCGGTGTCGCTGCTCTTTCGGTAGCTGTAACAATTCATCACGGAACCATTTAAGGTAGCCACGTTCAGAAAACGGCATCACATTAAGGCAAAGTACATAATGTTCAAGGTTGCCCACAGCATATTTAAATGTCTGTAAAAATGCCTGTAAAACTGCTCTATCCATTTGCGCTGTATAACCAACTTGACGCACCATAGAGATAAAACGAGACGCTTTGATAACACCATGTTCCGGGTCTCGAAGCCGACATGTTAGCTCTTTATATACTAGTTTTTTATGTGGTAGATCATTAATCGTGTAAACTGCTTGGGCGCACAGTATGATTTTTTGAGCCGTGAGTGCAGAATCAAACAAAGTTCTCCAACGGACACTCCCTCGAACCACTTCGTTATCATGCCACTTTTTAAATCGGCTCCAATTATTACTATTCTGCAATTGAGCACTTCGTAAGGCCGTTTCAACTTCGTCTAGAATCTGACTATGCTTTTCTCCACCTTTATACATTGTAATACCGATATGACACCAATTGTCTCGTTCCAACGGAAGCGGAGGAGTCAATTTTTCTAACTGACGTAAAAATTGAGAAGCCAAATTAGAGATACACTTAGGTGCTTGATGGGGTAAGAGTAGTGCAAAATCGGCATTATAGTAGCGAGAAAAAGTAACATCTGGATAACGTTGAACTAAGTTGGATAATAAGCTGCCGACATCAACAATAAACTCATCACAAACTCGTTTATCTTGCATGCTTTCAACAAGCTTCCAATCTTGAATACGTAACAACAACAACGCACCGCGTGAGCCACTTTCAAGTAAAGCTGATTCTAGTTTACTATCAAATAGAACTCGGTTTGCTGTTCCAGTTAATTTATCAAGGAAAGTTTGAGTGCGAATAAATGTATCAAAGCGACTGCGCTCTTGACGCGCATCCTGTAGCTCTTCTATTAATAAATCTAAGGCTTGACTAGCTGTATAAGGCCACTCTTTCTCATCCCCTTTCGCATATTGTTCAACTTGCCCAGCCAAAATCATTCGCCCACGCTCTTCTAGCATTTCAGAACCTAATAGCTGTGCTTTAAGCCACGCCACCCCACGCATCAAACAAAAAATAATTAACAGCACAGCCATTGTGATCGATAACAATGCCTGCATGGAATAACCGTAACCAAGATAGGGAGGGATCGCTTTAAAAGAAATGATGTAATTTGGATTATGAGCCAAATGGTATTGGCGCTCAAATAATACTGATTCTTCAACCTTATGGGATGTATCTTTGAAGCGATAAATCATCGTGCCATTGGCAGATAATGTCATCTCAACAATATTGCTGGCCTGCAGCATTTTAGGCATCCATCGCTGCATTGAGTATGCTGCATCAGGGTCTTCCAACTCATTATCAACAACTTCAACAATCCCTTCCAAGTAATGGGTGAGGTATTCCTGTCCCAAACGCTGAAAAGATAAAGTACCACCGACAAACAAGATAAACATTGCACAAGTCACAATCATAGTGACAAAAGCAACTAAACGAGTGCTTAACTTAAGCGTTGGAGTATATCTCATGAATACCAAGTCCTTTTACTTCATCGCATACCTTGCTGAAATATGTATTCAAGATAAATATCTAGCAAACAATCTTATGAAAGTGAATGTAGAAAAGTTGAAAGCACCAAAGAGGCTTTCAATGTTCCATAATAGAATTTCGATAATAATAGATAACTTACAGAAAGTAGATGGGATCAGAAAATGCTTTTATCAAAAAGCAACTCAGGTCACCCAACTTAATTAAATAGCTTACTGAACACTCTACCAATACAAATCTGTTAATAATTTTTTATGTCTAGTGAATTCAGGACACTTGATTAAGAACAGAAATGCTAAAGCACAAGCAGTCTATTTTATATCGCCCTTGTTTATCGCTTAGACACAGAACAACATTAAACATTTAAGCAATGTTGCATAAATAACACCAATATACAAAAGAAAACCCGCTAAATAAGCGGGTTAATAAACTTAATACGTGATCTTGAACACGCTTAATTATGCAATCTCATTAGAACGGGATATCGTCGTCAAAATCCATCGGCGGCTCGTTGTATTGCTGCTGAGGCTGTTGAGGTGCTTGTTGTTGTGGTTGAGACTGCTGCTGCGGTGCTTGGTACTGCTGCTGAACAGGTTGTTGAGGTTGACCCCAACCACCCTGCTGTTGTGGCTGACCACCACCCATTGGCGCACCACTTTGAGTACGACCACCAAGCATTTGCATAACACCATTGTAGCCTTGCACAACAACTTCTGTTGTATAACGGTCTTGGCCACTCTGATCTTGCCATTTGCGTGTTTGAAGTTGGCCCTCAATATACACTTGGGAGCCCTTACGCAAGTACTCTCCAGCGACTTCAGCTAACTTGCCAAATAAAGCGACACGGTGCCACTCCGTTTTTTCACGCTGTTCACCTGTCGCTTTGTCACGCCAAGATTCTGACGTTGCAATAGTGATATTGGCTACTGCACCACCACTAGGCATATAACGAATTTCAGGGTCATTACCAAGATTCCCTACCAAGATAACTTTGTTAATTCCACGGCTGGCCATGATGTGCTCCGTTTTCTCTGGATCTATTTAAATTCTAGCTCATAAGAATACACGCTTTAATACTTTGATTAAAGCCCAATGCTATTGTGCTTAAGCATAAGGAGCTTTGAAATTCAAATATCACCTAACAGCAAGGTGTTGCAGTTTTGAGTCAGTTTGCATACCTACTCAAAAGAACCTTTGAATTGCAACGCATTTATCTTTTCTTTCCATAGTTATCAAGTCAAGTTAATGACAACGTGTTTATCATACTCAAAAAACCAGAAACGTAAAATAAACATCAATCGAAAAGGTAACTTAATGAGAGAGTCCAGCTACAAAAGAAAATTGTTCTTCATCAGCATAAGGAGTCAAATGGAAAGTTCTATTAGGCAGATCATAGAAGAGACATCGCTTGAAGTCCCTATTATATCAACACAAGATCTGATGGAAGCAAGGCCACAACATCGCAATAAAATATTGCTTATCGACTTTAATGAGCATCAATGCCTTATTCAATCGATGAACAACCTTCCTCTGGTATGGAAAAACTTTGAAACTGTTTTACTCAATGTACCAAGGCGTCTTCGAACTGAAGAATTACTCATTTTTGGGAATCTCAAAGGTATTTTTTATCAGAAGCAATCAGCACAAACAGTAGCAATAGGGTTACAAGAAATCGTCAATGGTCAAAATTGGTTACCGAGAAGTGTATGTAGTCAATTATTACACTATTACCGTAATGTTATAAATACGCATACAGCCCCCGCGACAGTAGACTTGACCATCCGGGAACTTGAGGTGCTCCGGTATGCTCAATCCGGGACATCAAATATTCAAATAGCTGAAGCTTTGTGCATCAGTGAGTCCACCGTTAAATCTCACCTTTCCAAAATATTCAAAAAACTATCTGTAAAAGGCAGAGTTCAAGCGATTGCTTGGGCAGATCAAAATCTACTTTGCCAATGATATTGGTTTTTTTAGGGTGATGGTGCTAGTAAGAGCTTTTGTTCTTCCATCACTCTTTGCTCCGATTATGTACCTAAAGCATAGCGACTCCAGACCTTCCTCAAATTGTTACTTTGCATTTTTTGTTTATTACTTTTCCCATCTCTAGCATTATCCCTTCGGCAAGTTCATGTTAAAATAATGATTAAATTCCAGTGACCATGATGAAGGATATTCCTCGATGATAAAAAAATGTTTGTTCCCTGCGGCGGGTTATGGTACGCGTTTCTTACCCGCGACCAAATCCATGCCAAAAGAAATGATGCCAGTAGTGAACAAGCCACTGATTGAATATGGTGTTGAAGAAGCGATCCAAGCTGGTATGGACGGAATGTGTATCGTAACTGGACGTGGTAAACACTCCATTATGGACCACTTCGATAAAAACTATGAGCTTGAGCATCAAATCAGTGGTACCAATAAAGAAGAATTATTAGGTGATATCCGAGAAATCATTGATTCAGCCAACTTTACTTACATTCGTCAACGCGAAATGAAAGGCTTAGGTCATGCCATTCTAACGGGGCGTGAGTTGATCGGTGACGAACCTTTTGCAGTCGTACTGGCTGATGACCTTTGTGTCAACGAAGAAGAAGGCGTATTGGCTCAAATGGTGTCGCTGTTTAAGCAATTCCGTTGTTCAATCGTTGCTGTTCAGGAAGTGCCGGAAGAAGAGACACACCGGTATGGTGTGATATCTGGTGAAATGATCAAAGATGACATCTTCCGTGTTGATGACATGGTTGAGAAACCGGAGCAAGGCACAGCACCAAGTAACCTAGCTATCATCGGTCGTTACATCCTGACTCCAGATATTTTTGAATTAATCGAAAATACAGAGCCTGGCAAAGGTGGTGAGATCCAAATTACTGACGCACTACTTAAACAAGCCAAAGCGGGCTGCGTTCTAGCCTATAAATTCAAAGGTCAACGCTTTGACTGTGGTAGTGTAGAAGGCTACATTGAAGCAACAAATTACTGCTTTGAAAACCTATACTTAAAAGATGAAAAGAAATCTGAGCTAGGGAAACAAGCAACAACAAAAGAAGCGTAATCACTCAAACTTCTTATTCAAAAAGCTCGGCTTAAGTCGAGCTTTACTGTTTTTTTGTCCAGTGTTCACTTTGAACATTTCTCACACTATGTAATACTTGCGTTACTTGGTTTTACATAGAGCAAAAACGATGGATAAAATAGAAGTTCGCGGGGCCCGTACCCATAACCTCAAAGACATCAGCCTCACAATACCACGTGATAAATTAATTGTTATCACAGGCTTAAGTGGTTCTGGCAAATCTTCTCTCGCTTTCGATACCTTGTATGCTGAAGGCCAAAGGCGCTACGTTGAGTCACTCTCGGCTTACGCACGCCAATTTTTATCTCTGATGGAAAAGCCTGACGTTGACCATATTGAAGGGTTATCTCCTGCAATTTCCATTGAACAAAAGTCCACTTCTCATAATCCTCGCTCTACTGTAGGCACCATTACAGAAGTATATGATTACCTTCGTCTTTTATACGCCCGAGTAGGCGAACCTCGCTGCCCAACTCATAATACTCCACTTGCGGCACAAACCGTCAGCCAAATGGTGGATAAAGTTCTAGAATTACCAGAAGGCAGCAAGATGATGCTGCTTGCTCCGATTGTTAAAGAGCGCAAAGGTGAGCATGTTAAGACACTAGGGAACCTAGCAGCTCAAGGGTTTATTCGTGCACGCATCGATGGTGAAACATGCGACCTTTCTGATCCACCAACACTAGAGCTGCACAAAAAGCACACCATTGAAGTGGTTGTCGACCGCTTTAAAGTCCGCCCAGACTTGCAGCAACGTTTGGCTGAATCCTTCGAAACCACACTGGAGCTTTCTGGTGGCATTGCGGTTGTGGCTCCAATGAATGGCGACGGCGAAGAAGTGATCTTCTCAGCCAACTTTGCTTGCCCTCTTTGTGGCTACAGCATGCAAGAATTAGAGCCTCGCCTATTTTCATTCAATAACCCTGCCGGTGCATGCCAAACCTGTGATGGCCTTGGCGTGCAGCAATACTTTGACCCAAGTCGAGTGATTCAAGATGGTAGCCTCAGCTTAGCACAGGGAGCAATTCGGGGTTGGGATCAAAAGAACTATTATTACTTCCAAATGCTCTCCTCGTTAGCCGAGCATTATGGCTTCGACTTACATGTTCCCTTTGATTCATTACCTAAGAAAACTCAAGAGATCATTTTAAAAGGCTCAGGTCGCTCAGAAGTTGAATTTAAGTACATCAATGACCGAGGGGATATCCGCGTCAAGCGCCACCCGTTTGAAGGGATTCTCAATACACTTGAACGTCGTTATCGTGATACCGAGTCTAACTCAGTTAGAGAAGATTTAGCTAAATACATTTCAACCAAATCCTGTTCAAGTTGTAATGGTACACGTCTACGCCTTGAAGCGCGTAACGTCTTTATTGCCGACACCACACTACCTGAAATTGTAGAGCTGAGTATTGCCGAAGCATTGGATTTCTTTCACTCCCTACACCTAGAAGGGCAACGTGCCCAAATCGCAGAAAAGGTGATGAAAGAAATTAACGATCGCCTGCAATTTTTGGTCAACGTGGGACTAAATTATCTCAACTTATCACGCAGTGCTGAAACACTCTCAGGCGGAGAGGCACAACGTATTCGCCTAGCAAGCCAAATTGGAGCTGGGTTAGTTGGGGTAATGTATGTTCTTGATGAGCCCTCAATTGGGCTCCACCAGCGCGATAATGAGAGACTGTTAAAAACACTGACTCACCTGCGTGATTTAGGCAACACCGTCTTAGTGGTTGAACATGATGAAGATGCCATTCGCTGTGCTGACCATGTCATCGATATTGGTCCCGGAGCAGGGGTTCATGGTGGTAATGTTGTTGCAGAAGGGACGATGGCCGATATTGTTGCTAACCCTAATTCATTGACAGGCCAATACCTCAGTGGCGCAAAAGAGATCAGTGTGCCCGAGCAACGTACGCCAAGAGATCCAAAGAAAACGGTTGAGCTCAAAGGGGCAACAGGCAATAACCTGAAAAATGTCAATCTCTCCATACCTGTTGGTTTATTCAGTTGTATCACTGGAGTATCCGGTTCAGGAAAATCTACCCTGATCAATGACACATTCTTTAAGATTGCTCATACTCAACTCAACGGTGCCACGACCGCACAACCTTCTCCATATAAGTCGATCAAAGGCCTTGAGCACTTCGATAAAGTTATCGATATAGACCAAAGTCCAATTGGCCGAACACCTCGCTCCAACCCAGCGACTTATACTGGTATCTTTACACCCATTAGGGAACTGTTTGCTGGCACTCAAGAGTCACGTTCTCGTGGTTATAAACCGGGGCGTTTTAGCTTTAACGTTCGAGGTGGACGCTGTGAGGCCTGTCAAGGGGATGGCGTCATCAAGGTCGAAATGCACTTCTTACCCGATGTGTACGTTCCCTGTGATGTTTGTAAAGGCAAACGCTACAATCGTGAAACACTTGAGGTCCACTACAAAGGCAAAACGATTGATGAAGTTTTAGCCATGACTGTTGAAGATGCACGAGCTTTCTTTGACCCAGTCCCGGTTATTGCCAGAAAATTACAAACCCTGATTGATGTTGGCCTATCCTATATTCGACTAGGGCAGGCCGCGACAACTTTATCAGGCGGTGAAGCTCAAAGGGTTAAACTCGCTCGTGAATTATCCAAACGAGATACAGGCAAGACCTTGTATATTTTGGATGAACCAACGACAGGACTTCACTTTCATGATATTCAACAGTTACTTACGGTCTTACATCGACTCCGTGATCATGGTAATACGGTCGTGGTTATAGAGCATAACCTTGATGTCATTAAAACTGCCGATTGGATCGTAGATTTAGGCCCGGAAGGGGGACAAGGAGGCGGCGACATCATTGCTCAGGGAACCCCTGAAGATGTGTCTAAAATCAAAGGTTCACACACCGCTCGTTTCCTTAAGCCTATGTTGAAATAAAAAAAGCAGGTAAAGTAAAAGGCCAACTGATGGTTGGCCTTTTTTCATTTAACAGTGCGAAATTTATGGCTATCTTACATGTAAACGGAACCAAGCTTTCTCAAAATAAGGTACAAGTTCCTCTTAATCGAAAATTCCTTTTAGCGCTAGCAATGCTGTTCTTAGTAGCAATGCACTTTTTTATGCTCAACCCTGGCGGAGCTGGCCTTGCCCTACCATTTAATGCCACAACATGGATTTCATTTAGTATCGTACTTGGTATTGGAATTTATCAACTCGCCACTAACCGAGTCCTGCGCTATTCCAAATTAACTTTGGGGTTATTTATTAGTTGCATCATCATGACCTTACCCATTTTGTATCCAAATGCCAACCCTGCTGTTGTCGCAAATAGGTTAATCACATTATGGTGTGGCATGTTGTTCTTTATTGTTTTACAACAATTTAAATTTAATAATAAATACCGTCAGCGCTTACTTTGGTTTATTGTTCTAGCCGTTATCATTGAGGTAGTTTGGGGGCTGGTCCAGTACCTTTACCTACAACCTGATAACCTATTTGGCTATGACACGGTTATAAATCGACCCTATGGCATTTTCCAGCAACCTAATGTCATGGCAAGTTTTCTCGCTACAGGGTTGGTTATTGCCAGCTACCTATTAGCCCGCCAACCCCAGCGACATAAGTATTCACGTAAGCTTACTGCAACTGCAATTTTATATGCCGTCCCTGTTTTAACCTTACCTCTGATTGTCGCGCTTGCATCTCGAACTGGTTGGCTCGCTTCAACGATCGCTGTCATTATGATCATTCCTTACATGCAGCGCTTTTCGAACCACTCTCGCTTTATTCGCTGGATAATTTCTATTGCCATGGGGTTAGCCCTTTCCTTAGTGATAATGAAGTTAGCTTTCCCAGATGGTGGAAGTTTAGCGTTTGAAAAAGTGCACATGGAATCACCTCGAGTCTATACCTTTCCACAAACACTCGATATGGTGATCGAAAAGCCATTTACTGGTTATGGTTACGGTCAGTTTGAATCTGAGTACATTTTATATACCGCTCGTCAGCATGCTCTCAATGAGACCTATCCCGCAGGCTTGCCCTCTATGGATCACCCGCATAACGAGCTGCTCTATTGGGCTGCGGAAGGCGGAATTTTACCTATCTTGGGGATCTTATTAGCTGCATCTTGTGTCATTTATCGCATCTATCAAGCCAAACGAGGAACACGCTTGGCACTGCTCGCTCTATTTATCCCGATAGTAATCCATTCTCAGCTCGAGTACCCGTTCTACCATTCACTTGTACATTGGTTGATTTTTATTATTCTGCTTTACTGGGTTGATCAACGTTCTTCTCAGTATCGTCAAGCACCTTTTAGCCGTATTACCAAGAGCTTACTTCGAGTATGTAGCCTCGTTCTACCACTCACTTTAACGTTCTATATGCTCAGTGCTTTGCATACGAATTATGTGTTGACCAAGTTTGAAACCACTCAACCGACCGATCCGGATATCTTAAATCAGGTGACAAATCCCGTGGTATGGAAGGATCGTTTTGACTGGGATGTTTACAGCAGTTTGCTCAATGTGGGGTTACAAGAACAAGAGCCTCGCTTTATTCAACCTTACATTGATTGGTCACTCAACATGATCAAAGATAAACCTCGTCCAATGCTATACAACAACCTCATTTTGGCTTATCAAGGTTTGGGAGAAACGAGTACAGCCGAACAGATTCGTACTGAAGCTAGTTTTTTATTCCCTCAAATAAATTTCAGTGATACCCAATACCAACCACCATCTCAGCGAGCCTCTGATTTCTTTCAAGAAGTGATTAAGGAAGAATAGATGATATGTAAAGCGAAGGCCTCAACCTTCGCTTTCTTACTTAAGCTTGAGGTCACTTGGGTATAATGATTCCTCTAAAGCTTTTAGACACAGTGCTATGTTTTCAGCACGAGCACCATAACCCATTAAACCAATTCGCCAAGCCTTACCCGCCAATATCCCAAGACCAGCGCCTATCTCTAAGTTGTAAACATTAAGAAGGTGCTCACGTACTTTAGCCTCATCAATACCTTCAGGCACATAAACCGCGTTGAGCTGAGGCAAGCGATAGGCTTCATCGACCACAAAGTCAAAGCCCAATTTCAATAAGCCTGCTTTTAGCTTTTCATGCATCTGTCGATGACGTTGCCAAGAAGATTCCAACCCTTCTTGCTTTAGAAGTAATAATGCTTCATGTAACGCATACAGGCTATTCACTGGTGCTGTATGATGATAGCTACGCTTTCCTTCCCCAGCCCAATAACCGAGCACCAAACTTTGGTCTAAGAACCAACTCTGCACAGGGGTTTTTCGAGCCTTTATCTTATCAATTGCAGCTGGTGAAAATGTCAAAGGTGACAGCCCTGGTACGCAAGATAAGCACTTTTGGCTGCCGGAGTACACCGCATCTAGCTGCCATTCATCTACTTTTAAAGGCACCCCTGCTAAGGATGTTACGGCATCAACAATCGACAACACATTGTATTTTTTCGCAAGTTGCCCAAGTGCCTGAGCATCACTCAGCGCACCGGTTGAAGTTTCTGCGTGAACAAACGCGAGTAATTTGGCATCCGGATTTTTCTGCAGCGCTTGCCCCACTTTTTCTAGACAAACAGGTGCTCCCCAAGGATCATCAACTAAGATGACCTCCCCACCCGCTCGCATCACATTTTCTCGCATGCGGTCGCCGAACACGCCATTTCGACACACTATTACCTTGTCGCCAGGTTCGATAAGATTAACAAAGCACGCTTCCATACCCGCACTGCCAGGTGCAGAAACCGCAATGGTAAATTCGTTTTCTGTTTGGAAAGCATATTTAAGTAACTGTTTGACTTCATTCATCATAGAAATAAACAAAGGATCGAGATGTCCGATCGTCTGACGACCTAATGCTTGTAGAACCGGAGGGGCAATATCTGATGGTCCAGGACCCATCAATGTCCGGTGGGGTGGGATAAAACTATACATTGTCATACTAGCTCCTTGCTTGATGTCCATCATAAATCGGACAGACTTTTTATTGGATAAGTCATGCCATCCATTACCATTTGAAAGTAAGTATACACTCAATTAAACTCAAGATGCTCTGTCCTGCAGGATTACTCAGAAGTACATTAATATTGATAAAAATCCGTACCTCACCGTCCGTAACATCTCATACTAAATCATTTTCTCTAGAATATAGGTTGACATTATCCCGATAAAGCCGTTCAATGAAAAAGCTTTATGCAGAAGAGGAGCACTACCCAGGCAGGTGATTGGTGGAACCGCAATTCCTATACCAGGCACTTATGGGGAGTAGTGCCGAGGTAAGTCAAATTTGCAGGATTTGACTTGTCGGTTGACTTGGGTTGAATCCCATCAATTGTCATCAGCGCAGCCTGATGAAGAGCTTCTGAGAGTGAATATCAAAAAGTTATCTTAATTACTTCTCTCTTGGCTCTGTTCCTTTCCTCACCAAACATTGGATGTATTGGGCAACTCATTAATTGTTGTTATTATTCAGGAAGTCGTGGGAGAACGCAGTGAGCGCATTTAACGTAGCAAAATTCGGTGGAACCAGTGTAGCCAACTTTGAGGCAATGAGCCGTTGCTCCACTATCATAGAAAACAACCCAAATACTCGCCTTGTCATCAGCAGCGCTTGCTCAGGTGTCACTAACCTATTAGTTGAACTAGCAAATGGTGTTCAAGACCAAGAACATCGAGCGGGAGTTCTACAGAAACTCGCAAGTATTCACGAATCGATTCTGTCACAACTTGAGGACTCGACCGAAGCAGCAGCAGAGGTGTATTCAATTCTTGATACTGTCACGAGTTTAGCAGAAGCTGCTTCAATCCAAGCAAGCACCAAACTGACCGATCATTTGGTCGCTTGTGGAGAATTAATGTCGACTCACATTCTTGCGCAATTAATGCGTGAACGTGGTGTAAACACGATTCGTTTTGATATTCGCGACGTACTTAAAACCGATGGAAACTTTGGGCGTGCTGAACCTAGTGTCGAGACCATTTCACAACTAGCACAAGAAAAATTGGTGTCCCTTTGTCAAGAATACGTGGTTATCACTCAAGGCTTTATTGGCTCAGATAAAGAAGGCAACACGACGACTCTTGGTCGTGGCGGCAGTGACTATAGTGCAGCACTCATTGCAGAAGGTGTAAAAGCAGCAGGTCTAGAGATTTGGACCGACGTTCCGGGCATTTACACCACAGACCCACGTATCGCCTCAAAAGCAGCGCCAATCCCAGAGATCAGCTTCAGCGAAGCCTCAGAGATGGCAAACTTCGGCGCAAAGATCCTGCACCCTTCAACTCTGGTTCCAGCTCTTCGTCACGACATCCCAGTATTTGTCGGTTCGTCTAAAGAACCGGAAAAAGGCGGCACATGGATCCGCCACCAAGTAGAGAGCTCACCTTTATTCCGAGCACTTGCTCTGCGTTGCAATCAGACCATGGTGACATTACGCAGTGCTAACATGTTCCACGCGTACGGCTTCTTAGCAAAAGTATTTGAGATCCTAGCGAAGCACAAAATCTCTGTTGATCTGATCACCACATCTGAAATCAGTGTATCACTCACGCTTGATCAAACAGACACGTCTGGTGGTGCACCTCAATTGCCACAAGCGGCGCGTAAAGAGCTTGAAGCGTTGTGTAAAGTAGAAGTGGAACACGATCTATGCCTCGTAGCTCTGATTGGCAACAACATGAGTGAAAGCAAAGGCTATACAAAGCAAGTATTTGGCACGTTAGAAGACTTTAATCTACGTATGATCTGTTACGGAGCAAGCCCACATAACCTGTGTTTTCTGGTTCACGAGTCCGTGTCTCGCCAAGCGATCCAAAAACTGCACACCGAGTTGTTTGAGCAATAAGAACGCATTCATTCACTAATAAGCAAGGGCTGCATATGGCAGCCCTTTTAGTTTCTATAAAGCTTGGTTAACTGTTAATATTTGGCCCCAACCACTTCTCCGCTTCGATCCTATTCCAACCTTTACGATCAGCATAACTTTGTAGCTGATCCTCTTGGATCTGCGCGATCGCAAAGTAACGAGATTCTGGATGCGAGAAGTACCAACCCGATACCGATGCACCTGGGTACATCGCATAGCTCGATGTCAGTGACATACCAATGTTTTCTTCAACATTCATTAACTCCCAAAGCGGCCCCTTTTCAGTATGCTCAGGACATGCTGGATAGCCCGGAGCTGGTCGGATGCCTTGGTATTTCTCACGAATCAGTTCTTCATTCGATAGGTCTTCATCCGTAGCGTAGCCCCAAATTTCTTTACGCACACGCTCATGCAGATACTCAGCAAATGCTTCTGCCAGACGGTCCGCTACTGCTTGGATCATGATGGCATTATAATCGTCACCTTGAGCCTTGTACTCATCAGCAAGTTCTCGTTCACCAATGCCACTAGTCACAGCAAAAGCACCAATCCAATCGTGCTTGCCTGACTCTTTTGGAGCAACATAATCAG
This sequence comes from Vibrio sagamiensis NBRC 104589, assembly GCF_007990935.1. Classification (GTDB taxonomy): domain Bacteria; phylum Pseudomonadota; class Gammaproteobacteria; order Enterobacterales; family Vibrionaceae; genus Vibrio; species Vibrio sagamiensis. The sequence goes on along the minus strand of NZ_BJXJ01000018.1, from coordinate 5,183 downwards.
ACAGACAGTAATTGAAGCCTTTCGGTTTCTCCGTTTGCTGACGCAAATTATGCAGCACTTTTGCAACTTCTGTGCGTGATTCGTCGGTATAAACTTCGATATCATCGCCCACGCTTGCGGCAGGGAACAGACCACACATACCGCGCGCTTTGAGCAACCCTTCACGTTCAACACGATCCAATAACTCGTTAGCATCTTTGTACAGGCGCTGCGCCTCTTCACCCACTTCTTCATGATCAAAGATTGTTGGGTACTTACCCACTAGTGACCACGTCATAAAGAAAGGTGTCCAGTCGATGTATTTACGCAAAGTAGACACTTCAAAGTCATCAAAGATATGGATACCGGGCTTCACAGGAGCAGGAGGCGCATACGCATCCCAATCAATCGCAACTTTGTTGGCTCGTGCGGCTTCTAAGGTAACAGGCTTGGTGCGCGGTTTCTTACGCTTATGCTGATCACGCACGCGTTCATAATCCGCATCCAACTTTTCGACAAAGCTAGGACGAAGCTCGTCTGATAACAGTGATGTACATACACCAACTGCACGAGAAGCGTTATTGACGTATACCACTGGGTTTTTGTAGTTCTGCTCAATCTTAACCGCCGTATGCGCTTTTGATGTAGTCGCACCACCAATCAGAAGCGGAAGATCGAAATCAAGACGCTCCATTTCTTTGGCTACATGCACCATTTCATCGAGAGATGGAGTGATCAAACCAGAAAGACCAATGATGTCGACGTTTTCTTCTTTGGCTACCTTGAGGATCTTCTCACATGGCACCATTACGCCAAGATCGATGATCTCGTAGTTGTTACATTGCAGAACCACGCCAACAATGTTCTTACCGATATCGTGCACGTCACCTTTTACCGTAGCCAGTAAGATCTTGCCGTTGGAAGAACCCGCTTGCTTCTCTTTATTAATAAAAGGCTCTAAGTGCGCTACCGCTTGCTTCATAACACGCGCAGATTTCACTACCTGAGGAAGGAACATCTTACCTTCACCAAATAAGTCACCCACTACGTTCATGCCATCCATCAATGGACCTTCAATGACTTCAAGTGGCTTAGAGGCATTAAGGCGAGCTTCTTCGGTATCTTCGACAATGAACTCCGTAATGCCTTTAACCAGCGCATGCTCTAGACGTTTTTCTACCGCCCAAGTTCGCCACTCTAGTGCAGAAGCATCTTCTTCTTTACCAACGCCTTTACCTGCGTATTCTGCTGCAATATCAAGTAGCCGCTCAGTCGAATCATCACGACGGTTAAGAACCACATCTTCTACCGCCTCACGCAGTTTGTCAGGAACGTTATCATAAATTTCCAACTGACCCGCATTAACGATGCCCATGTCCATACCATTTTTAAAACAGTGGTATAAGAACACCGCGTGAATCGCTTCACGAACGTAGTTATTACCGCGGAATGAGAAGGAAACGTTAGACACACCACCAGAGATCATCGCGTGAGGCAAGTCGCGCTTAATGTCGGCAACCGCTTCGATGAAATCTACGGCATAGTTATTATGCTCTTCGATACCCGTCGCAACAGCAAAGATGTTCGGGTCAAAGATGATATCTTCTGGTGGGAAACCGACTTCATCAACCAAAATACGATAAGCGTTAGTACAGATTTCTAACTTACGCTTACGTGTTTCTGCCTGACCAACTTCATCAAATGCCATGATAATCACAGCTGCGCCATAACGACGAATAAGCTTGGCTTGTTCTACAAACTTCTCTTTACCCTCTTTCAAAGAGATGGAGTTCACAATGCCCTTGCCCTGAATACACTTCAGGCCCGCTTCGATGACCTCCCATTTAGAAGAATCGACCATGATTGGCACTTTGGAGATCTCAGGTTCAGATGCGCATAGATTTAGAAAGCGAACCATACACGCTTCAGCATCCAACATGCCTTCATCCATGTTGATATCGATGATCTGAGCACCGTTCTCAACTTGCTGGCGAGCAACTTCTAAAGCTTCGTCATAGAGCTCTTCTTTGATCAGGCGTTTAAATCGAGCAGAGCCGGTAACGTTAGTACGTTCACCCACGTTGATAAACAGTGTCTCTTTCTCAATCGTAAGAGGTTCAAGACCGGACAAACGGCAAGCAACTGTAAGCTCAGGCAAATCACGAGGTTTCACACCTTCAACAGCCATTGCCATATGACGAATGTGCTCTGGTGTGGTACCACAACAACCACCAATTAAGTTGAGAAAACCACTCTCCGCCCACTCTTTAACGTGTTCCGCCATATCTTGTGGCGAAAGGTCATACTCACCAAAAGCATTCGGTAAACCCGCATTTGGATGGGTAGAAACAAACGATTCAGAAATACGAGAAAGCTCTTCAACGTACGGGCGTAGTTCATCAGGACCAAGCGCACAGTTCAAACCAAATGAAATTGGATTAACATGACGAAGAGAGTTATAGAAGGCTTCCGTTGTTTGACCTGATAGGGTACGTCCAGAAGCATCGGTAATGGTACCGGAGATCATTACGGGCAACTCGATACCTAATTCTTCAAAGACGCTATCAACCGCAAAGGCACAAGCTTTCGCGTTAAGCGTATCGAAGATGGTCTCGATCAGAATAAGATCAGAGCCACCTTTAATAAGCGCTCGAGTGGATTCAGAATACGCTTCAACAAGCTCATCGAAAGACACATTACGATAACCCGGATCGTTTACATCTGGGGAAATAGAACAGGTTCGATTAGTTGGACCTAAAACTCCAGCTACATAACGTGGTCGGTCTGGCGTTTTTACTGTCCATTCATCCGCAGCTTCACGAGCGAGCTTAGCCGCAACAAGGTTAATTTCTGCGCTCAAGCTTTCCATTTCATAGTCAGCCATCGCAATTGTCGTGGCGTTGAAGGTGTTGGTCTCAAGAATATCAGCACCCGCTTCCAAGTAAGCGCGGTGAATGTCCTTTATTAATTGCGGCTGAGTAAGCACTAACAAATCGTTGTTGCCTTTTAGATCACAATGCCAATCCGCAAAGCGCTCTCCTCGATAATCTTGCTCTTCAAGTTTGTACCCCTGAATCATGGTACCCATACCACCATCGATCAATAAGATACGTCGCTTTAATTGAGCTTCAATCTGTTGTCTTACATTACTTCCCACAGTACAGCCTCATTCCTTTAGTTATCTCTCCATCCTAACATACAAAATAAAGGAGTCTAGACGTCTAAATATAAAAGCAACACTTATTTATCCTATTTTCATGCAATAAAATAACCCAAAAAAAGTGTTTGCTATTTAGTCAACATCATCCGAGAATCTGAATCATAAAATGTTACAAATAGAGAGCACTATGTCGGTCTACCATACTTTATGTTTTCTATCTGCTGCTGCAATGCTAATCGCATTTGTAAACAATAAGATAGGAAAAATGCAAACCACTATCGCCATCACTGCTGGGTCTATGATCCTCTCACTTTTAATTCTTATCGCAGGGCAAAATGACTGGTTTCACCTTACTGAAATAGCAACTGAAACCGTAACCAGTATCAACTTTGAAAACTTTCTTCTCAAAGGCATACTAGGTTTTCTACTATTTGCAGGTGGACTAGGCATAAAACTTCCCAATCTAAAAGACCAGAAATGGGAAATAACTATACTTGCACTGGCTGCAACCCTTTTTTCAACATTTTTTATCGGATTTGTACTGTATGGGTTCTGCCAGTTCATAGGGCTCGATTTTGATCTTATCTATTGCCTATTATTTGGGGCCTTAATCTCTCCAACCGACCCCATTGCTGTACTAGCTATTGTAAAAAAACTCAATGCCCCTAGACGTATTTCAACACAAATTGAAGGGGAGTCACTGTTTAATGATGGTTTCGGCTTAGTCATTTTTGTCACCTTATTTACTATTGCTTTTGATACAGAGATACCCACAGTAGGGTCTGTAAGCATTCTTTTTGCTCATGAAGCTCTTGGTGGTATCGCTTATGGTTTTATATTAGGGCTGGTTTTTCATTACCTTATTAGCGCCACAGATGATCATTCAATGGAGCTTTTACTAACCATAGCTGTCCCGACTGCAGGTTATGCTTTTGCTGAGTACCTTCATGTTTCTGGCCCTCTAGCAATGGTAGTTTCAGGTATCATGCTTGGAAACTGGACACGCTTTATTGGTTTTTCCAAAGAAAGTGAAGATCACCTAGATCATTTCTGGGAATTAGTCGATGAGTTTTTAAACGGTGTCCTATTTCTTCTTATCGGCATGTCGATGCTGTTATTTGAATTCCATAAAGAAGATTGGATTATGATGGCACTGTCAGTTCCACTGGTCTTATCCGCACGTTATCTCAGCGTATTTTTAGCTTATCTTGGTTTTAAGCGTTACCGTACCTACAATCCATGGTCAGTCAAAATACTAACTTGGGGCGGTCTGCGTGGGGGGCTAGCAATTGCAATGGCACTTTCGATTCCATCTGGTATATGGGTAATTCCTGATAAACTTATTGATGTAAAAGAAATCATCATGGTCATGACTTACTCTGTCGTCGTTTTCTCTATTCTGGTCCAAGGCTCAACTATTACACCAATGATTGAGAAGGCGAAACAAGCAGAGAAAGAAATGGAAAAAGAATCCTCTCCAGAACCACGATAAACAAAAATGTCTCAAGAATAAATACTTCCATAATTACCAAAACTAGGCAGCCATTTGGCTGCCTTTTTTTATGCCTAAAATCTAGGAAGTCTACAGCCAAAGCAATACACCAAGGACAGTTTCCTTTCACAACCTTTAGTAATTTAATTCAGAGTTTCTTAATACATACTCATATATTAAGACCAATATAATATTAAGAGGAGAGTCGCCAGTAGGTGCCTAAATTAAAAAGAATAAGTTATCTCTCCTCATACAATAAAAACAACTCTAGACTGAGCGGTTAATGAATGATGGAATATCGGGATATTAAGGCTAAGGCCAAATTGACAGAAATAAGTGAAGACGACTGGCGAGAGCTATAATGTTCATCTACTCAGAAATCGAATCCTTTACTAGATAAAATGAGTTGCCTATGTCCGAACATCAATACCCAAATTGGCCACCTACCAGCTAAGCTTTATTAGACAGTTTACAAACTTATAACTACGCTAAGGACTTCTTTCATATTTGGCAGATGTGTTTCTAAAAGGGAGCTTCATCATACTCTAAAAA